>NZ_RAZO01000046.1:0-2524 GCF_004307535.1 Pseudomonas sp. Sample_9 | reverse complement strand
CACTTCATCACCTTCAAGCGCTGGCTCGAACCGCTGGGCATTGAAGTCGCGTGGCTGGCCGGCAAGCTCAAGGGCAAGAATCGCGCAGCCGCACTGGAGCAGATCGCCAGCGGCACGCCGATGGTAGTCGGCACCCACGCGCTGTTTCAGGACGAAGTGCAGTTCAAGAACCTTGCGCTGGTGATCATCGACGAACAGCACCGCTTCGGCGTGCAACAGCGTCTGGCATTGCGGCAGAAAGGCGTCGGCGGGCGCATGTGCCCACATCAACTGATCATGACCGCCACGCCGATTCCACGCACATTGGCGATGAGTGCCTACGCCGATCTCGACACCTCGATCCTCGATGAACTACCGCCCGGCCGAACGCCGGTCAACACCGTTTTGGTCACCGACACCCGCCGCGTCGAAGTCATCGAAAGGGTACGCAGCGCCTGCGCCGAGGGCCGTCAGGCCTATTGGGTCTGCACGCTGATTGAAGAATCCGAAGAACTGACTTGCCAGGCCGCCGAAACCACGTTCGAAGACCTCACCGCCGCCCTCGGCGAATTGAAGGTCGGGCTGATTCACGGGCGCATGAAGCCGGTTGAAAAAGCTGCGGTGATGGCCGAGTTCAAGGCCGGCAACCTGCAACTGCTGGTCGCCACCACGGTGATCGAAGTCGGTGTCGACGTGCCCAACGCCAGCTTGATGATCATTGAAAATCCAGAGCGCCTCGGCCTCGCGCAACTGCACCAGTTGCGCGGTCGTGTTGGTCGGGGCAGCGCGGCCAGCCATTGCGTGCTGCTCTACCATCCGCCGCTGTCGCAGATCGGCCGCCAGCGCCTTGGCATCATGCGCGAGACCAACGACGGTTTCGTCATCGCCGAAAAAGACCTCGAACTGCGCGGCCCCGGGGAAATGCTCGGCACCCGCCAGACCGGCCTGCTGCAATTCAAGGTCGCCGACCTGATGCGCGACGCCGACCTGCTGCCTGCCGTGCGCGATGCTGCCCAGGCTTTGCTGGAGCGCTGGCCGACCCACGTCAGCCCATTGCTCGACCGTTGGCTGCGGCATGGGCAGCAATACGGCCAAGTGTGAGCACCGTCGCAGTTTGTGCAGGATCGTTCCTACAGAGCTGGTTATACTCCTGCCATTGTTTCAAAAACGGATACAGACCATGACCGAAGCTGCTCTCGTCCCCGAATCTCCGCAAGCTCCGTCTGTTATTCGGCTGCTGCTCAACAAGCTGGGCGTTGCCTACGAAGAAGTGCTCGACCACCACGGCCTCAATGCCTCGCGCAAAGTGCAGGCCGTGTTGCTGGATGACGCCGTGGGCGCGTTGATGGTGCTGTTTCCACAGAGCCAGTTGCTGGATCTCAATCGTCTCGCCGAACTCACTGGCCGCCGCCTCACAGCCGTGTCCACCGAGCGTCTGGAAAAGATGCTCGGCAAACACAATCTGAGCCTGCTCCCAGGCCTGCCCGCGCTAACCAGTTCGCCGTGCCTCTACGAAGAAAGCCTGCTGCGCGAGCCGAAGCTGCTGATCAACTCCGGCGAGCCGGGCCTGCTGCTGGAAATCAGCAGCGAAGACTTCAAATCGATGCTGACCAAAGCCAGCGCCGCCAACTTCGGCGAAGCCCTGAGCAGCATCCGCCCGAACCTCGACCGCCCGGACGATGACCGCGAGGAAATCACCCAGGCCGTGCAGGCGTTCACCGCGCGGCGCATTCAGCAGCGTCTGGAGGCGACCATCGAGATTCCGCCGCTGGCCGAGACTGCACAAAAAATCATCAAGTTGCGCGTTGATCCGAACGCCACAATCGACGACATCACTGGCGTGGTTGAAACCGATCCGGCACTGGCCGCACAAGTGGTGAGCTGGGCGGCGTCGCCGTATTACGCCTCGCCGGGCAAGATTCGTTCAGTTGAAGACGCAATCGTTCGTGTGCTGGGTTTCGATCTGGTGATCAACCTGGCGCTGGGCCTGGCCCTCGGCAAGACCCTGAGCCTGCCCAAAGACCACCCGCAACACACCACGCCGTACTGGCAGCAGTCGATCTACACCGCCGCCGTCATCGAAGGCCTGACCCGCGCCATGCCGCGCGCCCAGCGCCCGGAAGCCGGCCTGACCTACCTCGCCGGCCTGCTGCACAACTTCGGCTACCTGCTGCTGGCCCACGTGTTCCCGCCGCACTTCTCGCTGATCTGCCGCCACCTGGAGGTCAACCCGCATCTGTGCCACAGCTATATCGAGCAACACCTGCTGGGTATCAGCCGCGAACAGATCGGCTCGTGGCTGATGCGCTACTGGGACATGCCCGATGAGCTGGCCACCGCCCTGCGCTTCCAGCACGACCCAAGCTACGACGGCGCCTACGCCGAATACCCGAACCTCGTCTGCCTGGCCGTACGCCTGCTGCGTAGTCGCGGGATTGGCTCTGGGCCGGATGAAGATATTCCGGATGCCCTGCTTGAACGCGTCGGCCTGAGCCGTGAAAAAGCTAACGATGTCGTCAGCAAAGTGCTTGAGGCTGAAGTGCTG
>NZ_RAZO01000056.1:0-2531 GCF_004307535.1 Pseudomonas sp. Sample_9 | reverse complement strand
TCCACCGGCATGCCGACTTCCAGGCGACCGTTACCGTCGTTGACCAGATTCTGCCCGAACATCGCGCCATCGGCGGTGCTGCGGTGTTTCTGTAACGTCGCGAACGGCTCACGATCAGCACTGCGCTCACCGGTTTGCGGGTCGACGGTGGTCATGATGCAACGCGCACATGGCTTGACCACGCGGAATTCGATATCGCCGATGCGAATGCGTTTCCATTGGTCCTCGGCGTAAGGCGCGCTGCCTTCGATCACCAGATTCGGGCGGAAGCGCAGCATCTCCAGCTCTCGCCCTACCGTCTCCGAGAGCGCCAGCCGCGAGGCTTCGCCGATCAGCAGCAATGGATAACCATCGGCGAACGCCACTTGATCGTCATCCTTGCCGAAACCCGACTGCGTGGTGCGCGCCCGCTCGAGTGGCATTTGCACCAGACGTGTCGGCTTGCCGAGGAATTCGCTGACAAAACGCGCGGCTTGATCACCGGCGTCCGGCACCCGCAGGGTGTCACGCCAGATCGTCACACCGCGCAGCTCGGCGTCGGCAGCAGGCAATGGGACTTCAATCGAACCCTGCTCGGGCGTGCTCAAGGTCAAGCCACCACTGGCATTCCACAGCGCCGACAACTGACTCATCTTCGCTTCGGCACGCTGGGTCAGAAAGCGCCCGCTGGCCTCGTCCACCAACATCCAGCGTCGGTCACCCGCCAGCCCGAGCTTGTCCAGCTCGATGCTTTGCAGGATTTCGCCCTTGCCGGATTTCAACGGGTAACGATAAAGCGCGCTCAGACGCAGCATGGCCAGCTTCCTTGGAGGAAAAACGCCACCCTATACGAGCTTCAATACCGAATCAAAGCCGTCTGGGGTTTAAACACATTCCCCGTGGGAGCGAGCCTGCTCGCGAAGAGGCCGGCACATTCGCCATGAATGTGTCCGACCCTGCGCTTTCGCGAGCAGGCTCGCTCCCACAGGAAGCAAGATGTGCGTGTTTCAGGCCGGCACAACGTCGAGCATCAGACGCTGGCGCACCACGTCGACCAGTTTGTCCGGCTGGAATTTGGAGAGGAAGTTGTCGCAGCCGACCTTCTTCACCATCGAGTCGTTGAAACTGCCCGATAGCGAGGTGTGCAGTACGACGTACAGGCCACGCAGGCGAGGGTCGTTGCGGATCTCCGTGGTCAGGCGATAGCCGTCCATTTCCGGCATTTCCGCATCGGTGAAGATCATCAGCAGTTTGTCGGTCATGTGCACGCCGGTATCGGCCCAGGCCTTGAGCATGTTCAAGGCTTTCAGACCGTCGCTGGCAATGTGCATTTTCACCCCGAGCTGGCCGAGGGTATCGCGCAATTGCGAAAGCGCTACGTTGGAGTCGTCCACCAGCAAGACTTCGCGGCCACGGGCGCGCTCCAGTACCGGGTCGTCGAGTTTTTCGCGCGAGACCTTGGCGTTGTACGGGACGATCTCGGCGAGGACTTTTTCGACGTCGATGATCTCTACCAGTTGCTCGTCGACCTTGCTGATTGCGGTCAGATAATGCTGGCGGCCGGCACTGGTCGGCGGCGGCAGAATGGCTTCCCAGTTCATGTTGACGATGCGGTCGACACCGCCAACGAGGAAGGCCTGCACCGAACGGTTGTATTCGGTGACGATGATCGTGCTGTTCGGGCCCGGCACCAGCGGGCGCATGCCGATTGCCTGGGACAGGTCGATCACCGGCAATGTCTGGCCGCGCAGGTTGACCACGCCGCAGACGAAAGGATGACGCTGCGGCATCAGGGTCAGCTTTGGCAGTTGCAGAACTTCCTGAACCTTGAACACGTTGATCGCGAACAATTGACGTCCGGCCAGGCGAAACATGAGGATTTCCAGGCGATTCTCACCCACCAGTTGCGTGCGTTGGTCTACCGTGTCGAGAATGCCGGCCATCAATGACTCCTGGGCTTGTTCTGATGAATTCACTATGGGGGTTTATCGGCTGCATTCAGCTAATCTTGATTGCTGTAAAGCGCGCCGCTAAAAATGCCATAAACGGCCATTGATGTCACACTGACATCATGCTTTACTGGCAATCGTGATTTCATCTGCTAGATTCATTGCGGCGCGACCTCGGTTTGCACGTTAGGTTCCCGCGCCTAAGGGATTCCCCTAGGATCAATCAGGCCCAACCTGATATTCGCCATTTCCAATAGCCATTACTGTGACGCCATTCTCATTGCATGAACGGAGTCAGGCTATTGTGTGCGATCGCAATTCAGTGGCAACCCACCCTCTGGAACCCCTCGGTCCGTGCACCTGCACCGCCGGGCGCGATCTGCCGACGATTCACGATCGTCGCCACACACGGCCATCCGTCAACCAACACGACGTGGTGGAGATGAACATGCCAATCGACCGTAAAGACTGGGCGCAACGCTTCCCCGAATTTCTGGTCGAGGCCGAAATGCTTCTCGCCAAGTCCGAAGAATGCCTGAGCCATCTGCAACTGATCAGCAATGACAAGGATGCCATCGACTGCATGCTCGGCACTCTGCTGAA
>NZ_RAZO01000256.1:0-2535 GCF_004307535.1 Pseudomonas sp. Sample_9 | reverse complement strand
GTGAACATGCTGGTTGGAATGCCGATCGCCTTGAGGATGATCCCCGAGTAGAAGTCGACGTTCGGGTACAGCGAGCGCTCGATGAAGTACGGGTCGGTCAGGGCGATCTCTTCCAGGCGCATGGCCAGTTCGAGTTGCGGATCGTTGTTGATGCCCAGTTCCTTCAACACTTCGTCGCAGGTCTGCTTCATGACGGTGGCGCGCGGGTCGCGGTTTTTGTAAACGCGGTGACCGAAGCCCATCAGTTTGAACGGATCGTTCTTGTCCTTGGCCTTGGCGATGAACTTGTCGATGTTCGACACATCGCCAATCTCGTCGAGCATGGTCAGCACGGCTTCGTTCGCACCGCCGTGGGCAGGGCCCCACAGTGCGGCGATACCGGCGGCGATACAGGCGAACGGGTTGGCACCCGAAGAGCCGGCCAGACGCACGGTGGAGGTCGAAGCGTTCTGCTCGTGGTCGGCGTGGAGGATGAAGATCCGGTCCATGGCCTTGGCGAGTACCGGGCTGATCGGTTTGATCTCGCACGGGGTGTTGAACATCATGTGCAGGAAGTTTTCAGCGTACGTCAGGTCGTTGCGCGGGTACATCATGGGTTGGCCCATGGAATACTTGTAAACCATCGCTGCCAGGGTCGGCATCTTCGCAACCAGACGGATCGCGGAGATTTCGCGATGCTGCGGGTTATTGATGTCCAGGGAGTCGTGGTAGAAGGCCGAGAGGGCGCCGACTACACCGCACATGACGGCCATCGGGTGGGCGTCGCGACGGAAACCGTTGAAGAAGGTTTTCAGCTGCTCGTGAACCATGGTGTGGTTTTTCACGGTGCTGACGAACTGGGCCTTCTGTTCTGCGGTCGGCAATTCGCCGTTGAGCAGCAGGTAGCAGGTTTCCAGGTAGTCCGACTTTTCAGCCAGCTGTTCGATCGGGTAGCCGCGGTGCAACAAAATGCCGTTGTCGCCGTCGATATAGGTAATTTTCGATTCGCACGAAGCGGTCGACATGAAACCCGGGTCGAAAGTGAAGCGGCCCGTGGCCGTTAGGCCCCGAACATCGATTACATCGGGACCAACGGTGCCGGTTAAAATGGGCAGCTCGACGGGGGCTGCGCCCTCGATGATCAACTGCGCTTTTTTGTCAGCCATGTGGCCTCCTATTTATGCTTGAACCATCAGACAGACCCCCCACGCAGGGCCCGCACCACTATAGTGAGATAAATTCGAATGTCAATTTGCCTAAAGTCTTGCTCCAGAAGGCTTTAAGCCGACTTTTTCCTCGAAATTGCCTGCCATTTACGCCTTTTATGCAACTTGTGCAATCCGCTATTGGGGGTAGGTGAACGCGTTGTCATTAGTAGCCTAACTGTCTATACTCGGCCACCGACCGCCAAGGGCTTTTGGGCTTGCTTTCATTGGGGGTCGCATCCCTGGGTGGTGGTTACCTGACCAGTGCACTCCCCAACAACTTTGCCCTGATTGTTAGGGGCTCTTCAGTGTGAAAAAAAAGCCGTGAAAAGCCAACGACCTGTAAACCTAGACCTAAGGACCATCAAACTCCCAGTCACTGCTTACACGTCCATTCTTCACCGTATCTCCGGTGTCATCCTCTTCGTGTGCCTTGCCATCATGCTTTATGCATTGGACAAGTCGCTGAGCTCCGAGGAAGGCTTCGGTCAGGTGAAAGCGTGTCTGACCAGTCCGCTAGCCAAGCTAGTGATTTGGGGCATCCTGTCCGCTCTGCTGTATCACCTGGTAGCCGGTGTGCGCCACTTGATCATGGACATGGGCATCGGTGAGACGCTGGAAGGCGGCAAACTGGGCTCGAAAATCGTTATCGCCGTTTCCGTGGTGGTAATCGTTCTGGCAGGAGTCTGGATATGGTAACTAACGTCACTAACCTGTCGCGTTCGGGCCTCTATGACTGGATGGCACAGCGTGTGTCTGCGGTCGTTCTCGCGGCTTACTTCATCTTTCTGATCGGATACATCGTCGCCAATCCCGGCCTCGAGTATGCCCAGTGGCATGAACTGTTCGCTCACAACGGAATGCGTATTTTCAGCCTGCTGGCCCTTGTTGCTCTGGGCGCTCACGCCTGGGTCGGCATGTGGACCATCGCGACCGACTACCTGACGCCAATGGCGTTCGGCAAGTCCGCAACGGCGATACGTTTCCTTTTCCAGGCAGTATGCGGCGTTGCGATGTTCGCTTACTTCGTCTGGGGTGTGCAGATTCTCTGGGGTATCTGATTCATGGCTAACATTCCAACGATTTCTTTCGACGCCATCATTATTGGTGGTGGCGGTGCCGGCATGCGCGCTGCGCTGCAGCTGGCACAGGGCGGCCACAAGACTGCGGTGATCACCAAGGTTTTCCCGACCCGTTCGCACACTGTATCCGCACAGGGCGGCATCACTTGCGCCATCGCTTCCGCTGACCCGAACGATGACTGGCGCTGGCACATGTACGATACCGTCAAGGGTTCCGACTACATCGGTGACCAGGACGCTATCGAATACATGTGTCAGGAAGGCCCGGC
>NZ_RAZO01000498.1:20420-33909 GCF_004307535.1 Pseudomonas sp. Sample_9 | reverse complement strand
TTGAGTGAGCTGATCGTCAATCGCGTGCTCGACAGCCGACGCGTGTCGAACTAGCTGGCAACCCAGGCACGAGGGGGCATGCTCCCTCACTGCCAGCGGACGCGCCACTGCTGTGGCGCGGCATCCTCTTATCCAGACGCTCAAGCCGCTCTCATCGGAGTTTCAGCTGATGTCACAGACACCGCCCCATCCGCCGGTCACCGACCCGGTATCGCCTTACGAATCCTTCCATTCAAAAAAACTTCATGACGCCGCCGAGCGCGCGCTCGACCATTACCTCGCGCCGGCCAAGGTCAACGCCACGCCTTACAGTCCCAACACGCTGTTTATGGTCAACCCGGAATCCGACACCGAATCCTTGCTGGTCAATGCGTGCGAATCCCTGGCGTCCGCCACGGTGATGCTCGGTGATTTCGCCGAGATGCTGGAAGGCTCACGGCGCAATACGCTGTTAGGCATTGCACAGGTGGTCATGCTGGGGGAATTGGCCGTCAACAAAGCGTTGGATAACGTAGTGCCCACCGACTGAACAACGGCATCGGCCGTGCAGGCGTGCTGGCGCCCTGCGCGGCGATGTTCGTTTCGAACAACACCTCGCCCGGTATTCCCACCTCGCCCCCCCATACCTTCGTATACCCCTCTTCCACCCATGCGTACCCCACGCACACCGATGGACAACTGCGCCCGCATCCTCCCCGCCCTAGCATGACTCTCGACGGCGAACGATTGAGCGCCAGGTAGTACGGCAAGCAGTTGCGGCGGCCACTGATCGTCACGCCAGAGTCCGCGCCGGGCTCGGGTGTCATCCATCCATCAGCGTCAGGGAGCACATTATGAAACAGCAATTATTGGTGATCGGTGCAGGGTTCGGCGGGCTGTGGAGCGCGCTGAGCGCTGCGCGTTTGCTGGATATGCATGCCCGTCAGGATGTCGAGATCACGCTGCTCGCCCCGCAAGCCGAATTGCGTATTCGCCCGCGCTTCTACGAGCCGGACGTGCACAGCATGTACGCGCCGCTCGACGCGCTGTTCGATGCGGTGGGTGTGCGCTTCGTCAAAGGCACCGCTGAAAGCATCGACGCCCGGGCGCGCCGAGTCGGTTACCGCGACGAGGCCGGGCGTCCGGGTGAACTGGCCTACGATCGGCTGGTTCTCGCCAGCGGCAGCCAGCTCGCTCGGCCTCCGGTGCCTGGCCTCAAGGAGCATGCGTTCGATGTCGATCAGATCGAATCCTCGGCGCGTCTGGAACGCCATCTCATCGCCCTCGGCAACCAACCGCCCAGTGTTGCGCGCAACACCGTGGTGGTCGCCGGTGGCGGTTTCACCGGGATTGAAACTGCGACGGAAATGCCGGCGCGCCTGCGTGCGATCATCGGTGAGGATCAAGACCTGCGCGTGATCATTGTCGATCGCAGCAAGGACATCGCCGCGACCATGGGTGATGGCATTCGCCCGTCGATCATCGAGGCGTCCACTGACCTGGGTATCGAATGGATCGTCGATGCCAGCGTTGCCGCTGTGGATGCCAATGGCGTCACCCTCGCCGATGGCCGCCACATCGAAAGCCACACCGTGATCTGGACCGTAGGTTTCCGCGCCAGCCCGCTCACCGAACAACTCGACGCCGAACGCGATGGCCAGGGCCGCCTGCACGTCGATGGCAACCTCAAGGTGCAAGGCATCGATCACGTCTTTGCCGCTGGTGATGTCGCTCGCGCCGCCACAGACGACCTCGGCAACTATGCCGCGATGTCTTGCCAGCACGCGATCAGCTTGGGTCGCTACGCCGGCAACAACGCCGCCGCCGATCTCCTCGGCGTCGCTCCGACAATGTATCGCCAGCCCAAGTACGTGACTTGCCTGGATCTGGGCGCCTGGGGCGCGGTGTACACGGAAGGCTGGGATCGTCAGCTGAAACTGGTGAAGGCCGAAGCCAAAGAGCTGAAGACGCAGATCAACACGGTGTGGATCTACCCGCCCGCCGCCGATCGTCGCGCTGCCCTCGCGGCCGCCGATCCGCTGATCCCTGTAGCCTGATTTCACCTCCGCTTTAGCCCTGAAAACAAGGAGAACACCATGACCCTGCATCTGGATTCCTTCACCGCCAACCGCGCGGTGGCCCTGCAAACCCAAAGCGAAGAACTGGTGCCGTCGCGCTACGCCCTGCGCCTGGGCGACATTGACGTGATGGTGATCAGCGACGGCGTGTTGCCGTTGCCGACCCAGACCATGTCAACCAATGCCGACCCCGCCGACCGTGCCGCCTGGTTCAAGGAAATGTATCTGGGCCCTGACGCCTTTGACTGGGCGCTCAACGTGCTGGTGGTGCGTAGCGGCGAACAAGTCATCCTCGTCGACGCCGGCCTCGGTGGCCAATTCCCCGGTTTCCCGCGTGCCGGGCAGTTCCCCAAGCGCCTGGCCGCTGCCGGGGTGGATCTCGCCGACATCACTGATATCGTCATCACGCACATGCACATGGACCATATCGGCGGCCTGCTGGTCGACTCGGTGAAGAGCCGTCTGCGTCAAGACGTACGCATCCACGTCACCGCTGCCGAAGTGAATTTCTGGTCCACGCCAGACTTCACCAGCACCGACATGCCCGCACCAGTACCAGACGTCCTGCGCAGCACCGCCAACGCGTTCATCGACCACTATGAAAGCAAATTGCACATCTTCGAAGACGAATGCCAGGTTGCACCTGGCGTAGTTGCAAAACTCACCGGTGGTCATACGCCAGGGCACTGCGTGGTCTACGTCAACTCCGGTGGCGAGCGCCTGACCTTTGCCGGTGACGCGTTGTTCCCGGTGGCGTTCGATCACCCCGACTGGCACAACGGTTTCGAACACGATCCGGCCAAATCGGTGGAAGTGCGCGTGCGCATGCTCAAGGAAGCCGCCGCCAGCGGCGAGCTGTTCGTCGCCACGCATCTGGCCTTCCCTTCGGTGGGTAGGGTCGCGATCAATGGTGCTGCTTTCCGTTGGATACCTGCGATTTGGGATTACTGATTGCGCGCCTGAAATCTTCGCCCGGCTTCTGCCGGGCGAAACCTTCTTCACCGCCATTGCGACGCAGAGCCGTGCGGGCGGTGACCATCCTTCGGTTGCTGTGTACCCTTTCCGTATCCAAAAATCTGTGCAGAGGACAGAGCGTTGGCATATCTGGATTGGGTGCAATGGCCGGCGATGCTGGTCACCGTTCTGGCCGCCTGGCTGATCGGTTCGCAACGACCGCAACGGCGCATGAGCGGTTTCGTTTGTTTCAGTCTGAGCAATTTGCTGTGGGTGATCTGGGGCGTCCATGCCGGGGCTTACGCGCTGATCGTTCTGCAGCTTTGCCTGTTCCTGATGAACCTGCGCGGCTTCATGAAGAACCGCGTTTTAGAGCGCTGAATGACGCTGATCATCCGGCCAGAAAATCCTTTGAATTTTTCTTGTCGGACAAAATCATTTACGTATGAGCGTAAGGAGGAACTCATGCGTAGCACCGATATTTTCGTCATCGAATACAAACATCACGACCAGCCAAAATCATTCGTCATCCGCGCCAAGAGTATGCGCAACGCCGACGCTTGGCATTGGGCGAGCTGTGACGCCGGTATTGCGCCGATTCCGAAACCGGGTAAACCACCGTTGAAAGTGGTTTCCAAACCCCAGGCCGAGCGCTATGGGATCACCGACGTGAAATGGCGCGAGACGGCAGCGCTGGACTGGACGGAGGCTTAGGCAAGTCGGGTCGCCTGGCTGAGCTTGCACGTCAGCCAGGCGCTCCAGAACAAACTGCTGAAAAACCGTGTTGCATCGCCGAACCCGGCACCATGTAACAAGGCCTGCACCGCCGCCTCCGAGTGCGGCGGATCAGCGCCCTGCAAAATCTTCCCGAGTTTCGCCTGCACCTCGTCAGCGGTTGCGCCCTGCTGTCGCCAGCGCTGGCTCCAGGCTTGCAGCAGCAACGGTTGACTGGCGTAAGCGTAATGATTGCCGGCCACGATCAATGGCGCGCCGGGTTTGAGGCGGGCCTGAATGGAGCACAGTATTTGTTGCTTGGCCTCGTCACCGCCCAGGTGATGGAGTACACCGATCAGGGTGGCGGCATCGAAAGATGCGTCGGCCGGCAAGTCTTCGACATGACCGAGATGTATCTGGACTCTGTGCGATAGATCATTGGCGCGCAGATGTTCGGTCGCAGCATCAAGCATCGGCCCGGAAGGATCGACCGCAGTGAAGTGCCAATCCGGCTCCAGCGCGGCCATCGCGATAATTTCCTGCGCAGTGCCCCCCGCGCCCACCACCAGCACGTTTGCCGGACGCGACTGCCCAAGGCTGGCGGCGAGCATACAGGCCGACAGGTCGTGACAGGCATCGTAGCCAGCCAGGGCAATGCGGCTTTGCCGGGCATATTCATTGGCGCGGGAGGTGTCGAATTTGCCGGCGGCGTCAGTGGCGGGTTGGGTCATGGCGATTCTCCTTGTCTTTGCGACACGCTACGCGGTGAGCGTGGAGAAGAAAAATCCAATGATTTCATGGGGGGCATTCCGCTGGGGAATGTGTGGATGTCATCCCGACGAAGTAAAAGTGATGCAGAGCGTCAGCGGATGCATCCCCACGCAGGAGCGTGGGAACGATCCATAACAACTAAGACCAGAACCCTTTATGCGGTTCAGCCGCCTCTGCCTCCAGCATCGGCCCGAAAACGCTCACCGTGCGCTGCCCTCTGGCAAACACTTCGCGACACGGCAACGAGAACGTCGGGTTCTCCGGATGATCGCCGGTCAGCCCGAGCAAAGCATGTTCCGACAACGCATACACCACTCGCCCGACACCGGTCCAATACACCGCGCCCGCGCACATGCAGCAAGGTTCGGCGCTGGTGTACAGCGTGCACGCTTCCAGCTCTGCAGGTGACAACCGCTTCGCCGCCGCAGCCACCGCGACCAGTTCGGCATGCTGGGTGGGATCACCCTCCGGCGGCATCGAATTGTTGCCCGCTTCGGCAATGACCTTGCCGTCGCGGTCCGCCACCAGCGCCGCAAACGGGTGCCGGCCACGTTGTTTCGACGCCTGCGACAGGGCGATGGTCTGGCGCAGCAATGCCAGGTCCAGATCGCTGACGCCGGCCGGAACAAGCTGAGTGAATTGATTCATGGGTAACTCCTGGGCAGTGAGAAAAGACAAATGTCAGTCGGCCAGTTCGGCTGCGGATGCGCCGACGGCGTCGGTCGATGGTTTTTGTTTGTTGAGCAGTACATTGAGCAGAATGGCGGTGATCGCACCGAGGAAAATGCCGCTGTCGAGCACCAGTTTCAGCGTCGGGCCGACGTGTTCGAACAGGGCCGGAAACGACATTGGCAGGACGCCGACGCTGACCGACACCGCAACAATAATGGCGTTGCGTGTGCCTTCGAACTGCACCCGTGACAGTTCCTGAATGCCCGCCACCGTGGTCATGCCGAACATGACGATCGCGCAGCCGCCCAGCACTGGAGTGGGCACCGCCGCAATCAACGCGCCGAGCTTGGGGAACAAGCCCATCAGCACCATGATCGCGCCAGCGGCCGCGACGACGAAGCGGCTCTTGATGCTCGAAAGTGCAATCAGGCCGGTGTTTTGCGTGAAGGCGTTATAGGGAAAACTGTTGAACAGGCCACCGAGCATGGTCGACATGCCGTCGGCGCGGAAGGCGTTGCCGAGGGTCTGCTGCGTAGTCGGTTTGCCGACCAGTTTGCCGATGGCCAGGCAGTTGCCAGTGGTCTCGGCCATGATCACCAGCATCGCCAGGGTCATGATCAGAATCGGTACCAGAGAAAATTCCGGCGCACCGAACGCCATTGGCGCGCTCAACTCGAACCACGCCGCCTCGCTGACCCGATTGAAGTGCGTCATGCCACAGGCGGCAGCGATCAGGCTGCCGACAAACAAGCCGATGAGCACACTGAGGTTGCCGATGAAGCCGCTGAATTTCGCATAAATCACCAGCGTCACACTGACCGTGGCCAGGCCCAGCAGCAGATTGGCCGGGCGACCGAAGTCAGGCGAATCGGGATTACCACCACCCAGCCAGATTGCCGCCGCCGGCATCAGTGAAATACCGATGATGGTGATCAGGCTGCCAATCACCACGGGCGGAAAGAATCGCAGCAAGCGGCTGAACACCGGCGCCAGTGCGATGGTCAGGAAGCCGGCGGCGATCACCGCCCCGAAGATCTGGCTGAGGCCGAACTCCTTGCCGATCATGATCATCGGCGCCAGCGCAATGAACGAGCAACCCTGAATCAACGGTAAACGCGCGCCGAACTTCCAGAAACCGAGGGTCTGAATCAGCGTCGCCACACCGGACGTCAGCAGGTTGGCGTTGATCAGTAAAACCACCTGAGCCGACGTCAGCCCCATCGCACTGCCGAGAATCAGCGGCACCGCCACCGCTCCCGCATACATCACCAGAACATGCTGCAGACCGAAGGTGAAAAGCTGCCGCAGGGGCAACACCTCATCGACCGGGTGAACGCGTTGTGTAGTCATGGCACAAGCTCCTGAAGGGGCAGCGTTGGTTGTAATCGCGGGCGCTCAGGGACAGATGCACAGAGAGAATCGGCCCCGGCGTTCGAAGACGCGAGGTCATCCTTGAATGTTTTTAACGATGAAACAAATTGGCAACCATCGCTTTTTTCGATGGCAAAGACGCGGCACAATCGCCGTCTCGCTCAACCTCGGAGTACACCGCGTGCGCTTCTCACTCGATCAGTTGCTGATGTTCGTCCAAGTGGTGAAAAGCGGCTCGTTCTCCGCCGCCGGGCGCAAGCTGGGCAAGACGCAATCGACTATCAGCGCAGCGATTGCCAATCTGGAAACCGACCTTGGTGTCGAGTTGTTCGACCGCAGCAATCGCAGCCCTGCCCTCACCGCCAGCGGGCATAAATTGCTGGTGCAGGCAGAGGCAGTACTAGAGCGCTGCATGACCTTCGAGGCCCACGCCGATTGCCTCTCGGACAGCGTCGAACCGAGCCTGACCCTGGCGATTGAAACGCCGTACGGCCCGATCATGCCGGTGCTGCAAGCGTTCGAGCAGGCCTTCCCGTTTGTCGATCTGATCATTCGTCACCCGGTCTACGGCGATGTCAGCGAACTGGTCAGCAGTGGCGAGGCGGTGCTGGGCGTGGCGTTTTCGCAACCGGGCTATCCTCGGGAACTGGCGTTCCAGCAGCTGGGCAAACTGATCATGCTGCACGTCTGTCATCCCGATCATCCGCTGGCGAAACTGGACAACGTCACCTTCGACGATTTGCACGTGCATCGGCGCCTGGCGTTCAGTGCGCACGCCAGCAAACTGCCGAGCAGTGAATACCTGCGCTCGACGCAACTGTGGCAAGCGGAAAGCTATCTGGCCCTGCTGGAAATGGTCCGCGCCGGCCTCGGCTGGGCGACCCTGCCGCGCCAGCTGATCCAGCGTGAACTGGGCAATGGCGAACTGGTCGAGTTGCAGCTGTCGGCGTACCCGCATACCGACTGGCAAATCGGCGTCGACCTGTTATGGGCACGCCAACGGCCGCTGGGCACCGCCGAGCGCTGGCTGAAGGAAAAGCTGCAGGCCACCAAGGTTTATGAACGCGATCGCAACGGCCAGATCACTACGCTGTGATCATTTGGCAAACACCTGACTCATGTCCTTGAACGCCTTGAATTCCAGCGCATTGCCGCAGGGATCGAGCAGAAACATGGTCGCCTGTTCGCCGACCTGACCCTTGAATCGAATGTAGGGCTCGATCACAAATTGCGTGCCGAATGACTTCAGTCGCTCGGCCAGTGCCTCCCATTGCTCCCACTGCAAAATGATGCCGAAGTGCGGGACCGGTACGTCGTGACCGTCTACCGGGTTGCTGTTGACGCTTCGCTGGGCAGCCGTTTTCGGCTGTTCGTGGATGACCAATTGGTGGCCGTAGAAGTTGAAGTCGACCCATTGCGCGCTGGATCGGCCCTCCTCCAGGCCGAACACTTCACCGTAAAAACGCCGGCAAGCGGCAAGATCGTAGACCGGGATGGCGAGGTGGAAAGGTGAAAGGCTCATCAGGCACTCCCGTAGTCGCGTTGCTGGAAATATGGCAACGGCGCACCGCTGCTGATCGAGGATCGAAAACAGCCTAGATCAAAACCCGGCGGTTGCCGACTCGACTTTTCATGCCATGGAGATAGCGCGGCTGTGAATACACGCCACGGCTAAATGCCCGGCTTCATTGCCGGCGCGTCACCACTTTTCGGTGACAGTCCGCCGGGGCCAGCACCGCGCCCGCTCTGGAGCGCACGACGATTGTCTCAACGGGCTCGGCCCGTTCGTTGTCGAGCAGAATCGAGTGCTCCTCGCCTTCCGCAAACAGAAAGCGCTCGCCCCACTGCCGCAGGCTGACGACGATGGGGAATACCGCGCGGCCCATGTCGGTGAGCACGTATTCCTTGTAGGCACTGCCGTCTGACGCGGGCCGAAGCTCCAGCACGCCCAACTCGACGAGCATTTTCAGTTTGACCGTGAGGATGTTCTTGGCCAGGCCCAGACGCTTCTGGAATTCACTGAAACGGCGCACGTCATCGAACGCGTCGCGAATGATCATCAAGGCCCAGCGATCGCCAATGGCTTCGAGGGTTCGGGCCACCGGGCATTCGCTCTGCGCCAATGTTTGTTGTCGGGCCATGTGGTTCCTGATGGATCGGTTATTGAATGTGGTTGCATTTAACAACCCGAATGAATAAAGATCAACGTATCGGTTTCAATTCAAAACCACACTACGAGGAAGCAAGGATGCCCTGCCAGACGCAAACCCTGGTCAATGCGCAAGCCGCAGCTGACAGCGCAACGACCGGGCTGAGTCGTTTGCAGACTTTTCTCTTTGCGATCACCTGCGCCATGGCGGTGGCCAATGTTTACTTCGCGCAGCCATTGCTGGAATCGATGGCCGCCAGCCTCGGGGTTTCACCCGGTGCAATCGGCGTTGTGGTCACGGCCACGCAAGCCGGATATGCCGTGGGGCTGCTGTTCATTGTGCCGCTGGGTGATCTGCTCGATCGCAAGAAACTCATCGTCAGCCAACTGCTGTTGTCTGCAACGGCGCTGTGTGCCGTGGGGCTTTCAGAGAGTTGGGGCATGCTGCTCGGCGCCATGATGCTGGTGGGATTGCTGGCAGTGGTGGTGCAAGTGGTGGTCGCCTGCACCGCCAGCCTTGCTCGCCCGCAGCAGCGCGGCGCCGCCGTAGGCACCGTCACCAGTGGCGTGGTACTGGGCATTTTGCTGGCGCGTTTCGTTTCCGGCGTAGTGGCTGATCTGGCCGGTTGGCGCGGCGTGTATTTTGTCTCGGCAGTCATGATGGTCGGCTTGGCCCTGCTGTTATGGCGCACCCTACCCGCCTCGGCAAAACCGCCCGCACAAGGCAGCTACTGGCGACTGCTGCGCTCGGTATTGGAATTGTTTTTGACTGAGCGGGTACTGCGCGTCCGCGGCATCTTCGCCCTGCTGATTTTCGCCGCCTTCAGTGTGTTGTGGACGTCGATGGTGCTGCCGCTCAGCGCCCCGCCCCTGTCGTTGTCCCACACGCAGATCGGCCTGTTTGGTCTGGCCGGAGTGGCGGGCGCGCTCGCGGCCACACGGGCTGGGCGCCTGGCCGATCGCGGCTTGGGCAATCGCACCACTGGCATCGCCTTGGCGCTGTTGACGCTGTCCTGGCTGCCCATCGCATTTGTCGACAGTTCTCTGCTGGCGATGACCGTCGGAGTGATCCTCCTAGACTTCGCCGTGCAAGCGGTGCACGTCACCAACCAAAGCCTGATCTTCGCCGCACGGCCCGATGCGCAGAGCCGACTGGTCGGTGCGTATATGTGCTTTTACTCGGTGGGCAGTGGTTTGGGCGCGATCGCGGCGACGTATACCTATGCGCAATATGGCTGGGTGGCGGTGTGTTTTCTCGGAGGCGGGATCAGTGCTGTGGCGCTGACGTATTGGGTGTGGCTGGAGTACGTTTCACATCAATGAACCAATGCGGGAGCGAGCCTGCTCGCGAAGACGGAGCATCAGTCAGCAGCGAATTGTCTGACCTGACGCCTTCGCGAGCAGGCTCGCTCCAACAAGGATTATTTGCCAGCGATTACTTGCCCTCCTCGGGCTTTTCGGTCTGCATCTGCACCGACGGTTTGCTTTTGTCACCGTCCTTGTTGGGTGCATCGTTGGAATCGAAGCAGCCGCTCAACAGAAACATTGAGCAGAACCCCAGACATACGCAGATTTTTTTCATGACGATCTCCTGTCAGCAGTGGTATCGCTACCCGGTTCAAGCTTGACCTTGATCCAGCCGGATTGATGTTGATCAAACGCCTTGAACGCCGAAATCGCGTCAGTCAAAGGCTCGTCCTGAGTCAGCACTTTCGCTGGGTCGACGCGCCCGGCGAGGGTCATTTCGATCAGCTTGGGAATGTATTTGCGGTGATGACAGTTGCCCATGTTGATGCGTACGTTCTTGTTCATCGCCTCGCCAATCGGGAAGCTGTCGAACCCGGCGGGATAGACACCGATGATGGAAATCGTGCCGGCCTTGGCCACGGTCTTGACCGCCCACTCCAGCGCTTGCGAAGGCGCATCGCCCGGTTGCCACTGCGCAGGATGATGATGGCCATGATGGGAATGGTTGGCGTCGATGCCCACGGCCTCGATCACCCGATCCACGCCAATTTCCGCAGTCAGGCGCGCAATGATTTCAACTGGATCTTCCTTCTCGAAGTTGATGCACTCGGCACCCAAAGCCTGCGCGCGAGCGAGGCGATCTTCCAGGCCATCGATGGCGAACACCCGGCCGGCGCCCATCAGCTTCGCGCTGATAATCGCAAACAGCCCGACCGGCCCGCAGCCGAACACCGCCACCGTGTCGCCGTCCTTGATCCGTGCCATGTCGGCGCCGAACCAGGCAGTGGGAAAGATATCCGACATGGCAATCGCCTGATCGTCGGTGATGGCGTCCGGCAGCTTGATCAGGCCGATGTTGGCGAAAGGGATGCGCGCTTTCTCGGCTTGCAGGCCATCGAACGGCCCGGTGGTTTTCGGCCCGCCAAAAAATGACGTGCCAGCGGTTTTACCGTTGGGGTTGGCCACGTCGCACTGGGCGAAATAGCCGGCGCGGCAGTACGAGCAGTTGCCGCAGGCAATGGTCGAGGGAATGAGCACGCGATCGCCTACCTTGAGGTTGCGCACGTCTTCACCCAGCGCTTCGACAATCCCCACGCCCTCGTGTCCGAGGATCGTGCCGGGCTGCATGTCCGGCGCACTGCCGCGAATGAAATGCAGATCGGTGCCGCAAATGGCCGACGCGGTCAGCCTGACAATGGCATCGGTCGGCGCTTGAATGGTTGGCTCGGGCACATCGTCCAGGCGGATATCGCCGACGCCATGAAATACAACAGCTTTCATAGTTCACCTCCAATTTTCCGGATGTGCGCAAATCAGGGTTCTTAACCCTTACTGTGCTCCGGCGACGAAGGCCCTTCCTTGACGCCGCGCGGGCCGGCGATGCCCCACACGATCAGGCCGAGCACCGGGAATACGATCAGACCGATCGCCCAGGCGGCTTTGACGCCGACGCTTTTGTTGCTGCGAAACACACTGACAATCGCCCACAGATCAACCAGCAGAATGATCACCGCCACGGCGATGGAGAAGTAACTCGCTGCCTCGTTCATTTCGCAATCCTCCGATGACTTGTAAGCATTGGGCTGTGAGGCTTTTCCAGCGTTCAAAAAAATTGCGGCCGTGGGGCGCCAAATGTTCAGCCGCCTTCCGGATCCTGGCGGATCACGGAAATCTTGCCGTTGCGCTCGATGATTGCGAATTTGATCTGGTCGATGGTTTCTATGCCCTGACTGGAGCGCGCCGCCTCCATGACATCCGCCTCGACCAACCGCGCATGGCGCAGGCGTCGGTGCAACAGCTTGCCGTTCTCGACAATGATCGTCGGCTCGCCATCGATCAGCCGCGACACCCAACTGGAACGCTGTTTGAGCAGGGAAAAACCGACATCCACAGCGATCAGCGTAATGATCACCAGAAACGCATTGGTCAGAGAAAAATCATCACCGAGCAGCGCTTGCTGGGTGGCTTCACCGATGATCATCAGCAGGACGAAATCAAATGTCGTCAGCTCGGCCAGCGAACGCCGGCCGGCAATTTTGAACAGCACCATCAGTGCCAGATACATCGCGAGTGCGCGCAACACCGAGTCCATGGGTCACCTATGGATAAATAAATTGAGTGAGCTTCACTTCGCTCGAGCCCGGCACGCGGATATGGCTGCGAAACAGGCCCAATCCGTCACCGCGCAGCGTCACATAGAGCGTCGCCTGGCCCTGGGCATCCGCCTGCAACCACAAGCGCATGCCCTGTTTTGAGCTGCGCATACGCACCGGGGCCGGTTGCATGGTTTCGACGCTGAAGCCATCGAGCATCTCGCCACCGATGTCGAGTTCGACAGTGGCTTCAGGCGCCGTGTGCACGCTGAGTTTCAGCGGGTTGGTCGAGCCGTTGCGGTGGAACATCTCGTATTCGACCTGGACTTTGCCATCGTCGCTGCGGGCGTCCTGCGAACTGAGCACGCCCCGGGAAAACAGCCCCAACAGACCGAGCAGCATGCACAGCACCAGCAGGTACCAACCGATGTGCTCGAAGCGCCAGACCTTCAACTGATAGGCCATGTCCTCCTGCACCGGGAATCGTCGGCTTTGCAGATCGGGATGCTCAGCGTCAGGCTTCATCGGCGCCACCCTCCTTCGCCGCGCAAGGCGCGACGGTGATAGTCCGGCAACTGCTGCAGGGCGAATTCAGAAGCGAGGGTCTGCACTTCACTGCGCGATCCGGCGAACCATTGTTGGGTGCTGAACAAAAAATGTTTGTCATCGAACTGGAATGCCCAGGCGAAACACACCGTACCGGCCTTGATGCCGTCCATATCGTCGGGTCCGAGAATGCCGGTGGTGGCGACGGCGACGTTGGCCGTGCTGTCGCGCAACGCACCGATGGCCATTTCACTGGCCACTTCAACGCTGGTCAGATTGAAGGTGTCCATGGTCGCCGGGCTGACGTGCAGCAGGCGCTGCTTGGCTTGCGGCGAATAGACCACATAGCCGCACTCGATCAGCTCGCCGCTGCCGGGCACTTCCGACAGCAACATGACAATTTCCCCGGCCGTGCAGGATTCGGCGGTGGTGATGGTCAGTGAATGATGGCGCAGGTATTCAATCGTTTCCTTGGCGATGGACATGGCATGTTCTCAAAGCTGTTATTGCCGGTTGACCGCTCGCTGCGCGGATCATTCCGCCGGATTGGATGAGCGTGTAAGCGCCTCTTGCCGAGAAAGTTTTCCGCCCCGTTCGGCGCGATCACCTACCCTCATAGACTGTGTGATCCACTTGAGCCCGCCGCCCCCATGCGCTGTTCATTCAAGTCGTTGTTTTTCATTCTGTTCCTACTG
>NZ_RAZO01000498.1:0-20320 GCF_004307535.1 Pseudomonas sp. Sample_9 | reverse complement strand
CGCCGCCCCCATGCGCTGTTCATTCAAGTCGTTGTTTTTCATTCTGTTCCTACTGCTCATGCCGGGCAGCGCTGCGTTGTGGGCGGCGGATGTTGCCGCGCCGGCGAACTCAGGCGCAGCGCCGCTACCTGTGATTTCGCAAAGCGATCTGCAAGCCCTGCAACAACGCCTCGACGGGCTCAAGCAGCAGATTTCGGCGGCGAACAATTACAACCAGCTTGAAGGCCCGCAGGATCGGGTGCAGGCGTTCATTCTCGATATCGATCGGTTGTCGGCAGCGCTTTTGCCGCAACAGGCGCAACTGGCAGTGCAACTGGGCGTGCTCGGCACCGCTCCGGACGCCGAGGTAGCCGCCGAGCAAGCCGATATCGTCGCCCAGCGGGCGGCGCTGGCGGAGCAGAAAAGCAAGGTCGATGGCACCCTGAAAAGCCTCGCCGCACTGAAACAGAACGCCGCCGATCTGATCACGCAAATCGCCGGCATCCGCCGCACCCTGCTGGAAAGCGAACTGACCCTGAGCACGCGCAGCGTATTGAGCCCGTATTTCTGGGCACCGCTGGTCAATCCAAGCGAAGACGACCGCCAGCGCCTGCGACTGTTCGTCGAGCAGGTGGCTGACGTATGGGCGACGGTCTGGGCGCCGGGCGAACGTTTTTATACTTGCGTACTGGTGCTGTTGGCACTGCTGATCTGGACCTTTGGCCGACGTCTGGCTGAGCGCGGGCTGACCTGGTTCTGCATTCATCGCGTGGCGGAGGGCCGCTTGCGCCGCAGTGCCTTGGCCTTCGCCTCAGCTATCGCGACCTTCATCACCACCGCCATCGCCCTGAGGCTGTTGTTCTACGCCTGCACCCGCCACGACGCACTGCCTCCGGTGCTGGAAACCTTCTCCGAAGAATTCGAGAAAGTCGTCTATGCCTGCGTGCTGATCACCGGGCTCAGCCGCGCATTGCTCTCCACCGCGCACCCGTCCTGGCGCCTGCCGGCGATTGCCGATCCAGTGGCGCTGGCCCTCAAGCCTTATCCGCGAATCCTCGCCTGCTCGTTGCTGGTGTTGGTGACGCTGGTGCAAGTCGCCAATGCCACAGGCATGAGCAGCCACATCGTGATGGCCGGGCGCGGCGTGATTTCCATGGTGGTGCTGGCGATCATCGGCACGATGCTGTTGCGCGTCGGCAAAGTGCGCAAGGCCTTGGTCGCAGCCAATGACGCGTCGGCTACGAACAGCGTGTTCGCCGGGCTGATCTACAGCGTCGCCAGTCTCTCGATGTTGGTGACGGCCATCGCCCTGCTGGCCGGCTATGTTTCGCTGGCGCGATTCATCAGTTATGAACTGGTGTGGGGCTATGTCGTGCTGTCGGGCTTCTACTTGCTGATTCAGTTGGTCAAGGACGCCTGTGAGCACCTGTTTTCGCCGAAACACGCGAGCGGCCAGGCGCTCAAGCAATTGCTCGGCGTCAGCGATCGGCGCCTCGAGCAGACGTCGATCCTGTTGTCCGGCGTCAGCCGCGCCGGCCTGATGCTGATGGCGCTGATTTCGTTGTTTGTCGGCGGCATCGGCACCACCCTCGGCCAACTGGTCACCAACATCATGTCGATCCTCGGCGGCGCCGGTTTGCGCAAGCTGAATATCGTCCCGGCGCATCTGCTCAACGCGCTGCTGGCACTGCTGATCGGTATCTGGCTGATCCGTGCATTAAGCCGCTGGCTCGACAACGAATTCCTGCCCAAGACCGACATGGACCCGGGCATGTGCGCGTCACTGAGCACGCTGTTTTCCAACATCGGCTACGCCTTTGTAATTCTGCTGACGCTGTCGTCGTTGGGCGTGCAGTGGACCAATCTGGCGTGGATCGTCAGTGCGCTATCCGTAGGTATCGGCTTTGGCTTGCAGGAGATCGTCAAGAACTTCGTCTCCGGCCTGATCCTGCTCACCGAGCGCCCGGTGAAAGTCGGCGACCTGATCAGCATCAGCGGCGTCGAGGGCGACATCCGCCGGATCAACGTGCGTGCTACGGAAATCCAGCTCAGCGACCGCTCGATCGTGATCGTGCCCAACTCGCAGCTGATCTCGCAGAACCTGCGCAACGTTACCCTCGGCGGCAGTGCTCAGGGCGTGGCATCCCTGGAGCTGGTGTTTCCGCTTGATATCGACCCTGAAGAGGTCAAACAGCTGCTGCTCGATGCTTATCACGAAAATGAAACCATCCTCGATAAACCAGCGCCGTTCGTGCGTTTCAGCAAATTGTCGCCGGACGGCATAACCCTCACGGTCACCGGCTATGTGGGCAGCCCGAGGATTGTCGGGCTGACCAAGAGCGATTTGTTGTTTGAGGTGTTGAAGCGGTTGGGTGCGGCGGGGATTGCGCTGGCGAAACCGCCAGCGGCGTGATTTGGTTAGCGCTTGCCCGTGTTGTCGATGCGGGCCGTGCTGCTGCGTGGCGTCAGCTCGAACGGCAAGACGACATGTCGCTCTGTCAGCGGCTGCTTTTCGATCAGCGCAATCAGCATCTCGACCGCCCTGGCCCCGAAGGCCTCGGCCGGTTGCGAGATGGTGGTCAGCGGCGGATCGCAGTACGCAGCCATCGGAATGTCATCGAAACCCACCAGCGAAATATCCTCGGGCACACGCAGCCCGGCCTGCCGGATGCGCTTGAGCGCACCAATGGCCATTTCATCGTTTTCGCAGAACAGCGCGCTCGGCCGCTCGGCCAAGCCGAGCATCTTTTGCGCGCCTGCATAACCGGCCTCGAGGCTGAAATTGCCATGGCAGATCAGCGCTTCATCGAGGGCAATCCCGGCCTCGCGCAATGCGGCTTCGTAGCCTGCCAGTCGATCACGGGTCAGCGGGCTGTTTTTCGAGCCTTTGATCAGGCCGATGCGTCGGTGTCCCAATCCGATCAGGTGTGCGGTCATGGCTTTGGCGGCGGCGACGTTGTCCAGGCTGATGGTTGGATAACGCCCGGCCTTGAGCACTTCGCAGGCGTTGACGATCGGCGGCACATCGGCATCGGCCGGGGCATTTTCGAACGGATCGTAAGCACGCAACTGGATCACCCCGTCGGCCTGATAGGCGTACACCAGCTCGGCGAATTGTCGCTCCAGTTCTTCCCGGCCCTGGGTGTCGCACAGCAGCAGGCGATAACCGGCCGCCTGCGCCGCTTGCTGCGCGCCGCTGATGACGCGGGCAAAGAAGGTATTGGCGATGGTCGGCACCAGAATCACCAGATTGCCGGTGCGCCGCGAACGAAACTGCACGGCCATCAGGTTCGGCCGATAGCCGGCCTGCTCCACGGCCGCCATGACGCGCTCACGGGTTGGCGCGAGCACACGCTCGGGCGATTTCAAAGTCCTCGAAACCGTCGCCACGGAAACCCCGGCCAGCCGAGCCACTTCGCGAATATTGGACAAAAACACCTCGTTGATTCATGCCGATCAGGCGCGGAGCTTACCGCAGGCGACGAGCGATCGAAACGCTGTCGATCATCCGCTGGCATTTGACACTCGGCTAATTCAAGCCTAGATTTCGCCCATGATGTAACCGGTTACATCGCTCATCAACATTGCATCCAGCTACCGAGACGACTGCCATGTACGCTGCCGCAAAAATAAGAATGGGTTTTGTTGGAGGCGGTGAAGGTTCATTCATTGCCCGTGCCCACCGGCAAGCCGCCGGCCTCGACGGACGCTTCGACCTGGTCTGTGGCGCGTTCAGCCGCGACCCGGAGAATAATCAGCGCACCGCTGCGTCCTTGGGTGTCGCGGCTGAGCGTTGTTACGGCGACTGGCAAACCCTGCTCGCCCGCGAGGCCGCCCTGCCCGCCGAGCAGCGCATGCAACTGCTGGTCATCGTCACTCCCAATCATCTGCACGCACCAATTGCCCGTGAGGCATTGAGCGCCGGTTTTCATGTGTTCAGCGAGAAACCCGCGGCGCTGAACCTCGCCGAGGTGCAGGCGCTGCGCTCGGTGGTCATCAACAGCCAGCGAATTTACGGGCTGGCGCACACCTACCTCGGTTACGCGATGGTCTGGCAGGCCCGCGAAATGGTCGCCAGCGGCGTGCTCGGGCGCGTGCGCAAAGTCCTCGTCGAGTACCCGCAAGGCTGGCTCAGCACCGATGTCGCCGGGCAAGGCAACAAGCAGGCCGGCTGGCGCGACGACCCGACG
The DNA here is from genome assembly GCF_004307535.1 of Pseudomonas sp. Sample_9. Taxonomy (NCBI): domain Bacteria; kingdom Pseudomonadati; phylum Pseudomonadota; class Gammaproteobacteria; order Pseudomonadales; family Pseudomonadaceae; genus Pseudomonas; species Pseudomonas sp. Sample_9. Next base: position 16,151 of record NZ_RAZO01000498.1, on the reverse strand, counting down.
CAATCCGGGATCGGCGGCTGCATCGGCGACATCGGCACCCATGCGTTTTCCCTCGCCGAGTTCGTTGCCGGCCAGTCGATCCAGTTCATCAGCGCAATGCTCGGCTCGCATGTCGAGGGTCGGCAACTGGATGACGATGTGGCGATGCTGTTCAAAATGCGCGACGGCGCCAGTGGTGTATTGCTCGCCAGTCAGGTCTGCGCCGGTGAGGAAAACCCGCTGAAGATCCGCGTCTACGGTGACAAGGGTGGGCTGGAGTGGCGCCAAGAGGAACCGGCCAGCCTGATTCATCGACCGTTGAACGAGCCGATGCGCGTTCTGCGCTCCGGGGTCGGTCAGCCGTGGCTGTGTGCCGCCGCAACCCAACGCATGCGCCTGCCTGCGGGGCATCCCGAAGGTTATCTGGAAGCCATGGCCAACCTCTACGGCGATCTCGCCGAAGCGATTGTGCATGGCGTCGAGGGCCATCAGGCTCCGGGCGTACCCGGCATCGAGACGGGCCTGCGCGGCATGGCCTTCATTGAAACCGCCATCGCCAATCACCTTGGCAATGAAAAGTGGAGCGAGATCCCCGGCCCACTGACAGGAGCCCAGCACAATGAACAGTGATCAGCAAAATTTGACTGGCCTGAAAGGTCCGGGGATTTTCCTCGCGCAATTCATCGCCGACGAAGCGCCTTTCGACTCCCTCGCCAACATTGCCGAGTGGGCCGCTTCGCAAGGCTACAAAGCCATTCAGGTACCGACCCTCGGCACGCGGTTCATCGATTTGCAGCGCGCCGCCGAGAGCCAGGATTACTGCGACGAACTCATCGCCGTCTGCGCCCGCGCCGGTGTGGTGATCAGTGAGCTGTCGACGCACCTGCAAGGGCAATTGGTCGCGGTGCATCCGGCGTTCGACAGCCTGTTCGACGACTTCGCCCCACCAGCACTGCGCGGCAAGCCGCAGGAGCGCACCGAATGGGCCATTGAGCAATTGAAACTGGCCGCCCGCGCCAGCCAGCGCCTCGGACTCAAGGCCCATGCGACCTTCTCCGGCGCCCTGCTCTGGCCTTATGTCTATCCGTGGCCACAGCGTCCGGCCGGTTTGGTCGAGCAAGGTTTCGCCGAACTGGGCAAGCGCTGGCTGCCAATCCTCGACTGCTTCGAAGAGGCAGGCGTTGATCTGTGCTACGAAATCCATCCCGGCGAAGACTTGCATGACGGCGCGTCGTTCGAGCAGTTTCTTGAAGCGGTGAATCATCACCCCCGCGCCGCAATTCTGTATGACCCGAGCCACCTGCTGCTGCAGCAAATGGACTACCTCGGCTTCATCGACCGTTACCACCAACGCATCCGCATGTTCCACGTCAAGGATGCCGAGTTCCGCCCCGATGCGCGCTCCGGCGTCTACGGCGGATATCAGGGCTGGGTCGAGCGTCCCGGGCGCTTCCGCTCGCTGGGCGACGGCCAGATCGATTTCAAATCGATCTTCAGCAAATTGTGCCAATACGACTTCAACGGCTGGGCGGTACTGGAATGGGAATGCTGCCTGAAAGACTCCGCACAGGGCGCGGCGCAAGGCGCGGCGTTCATCGAGCGGCACATGATCCGCAAGACCGCCAAGGCCTTCGACGACTTCGCCGGAGTCAGCGCTGACGCTGCTTCCAACCGACGCCTGCTCGGCCTGACTGACGATTGATTCATCCGCGTTACCGACATAAAAACAATACGGTGATCTGAAATGAACGTAATGAATGCGCGACTCAGCGTGATGATGTTTTTGCAGTTCTTTATCTGGGGCGGCTGGTTCGTCACCCTCGGCACTTTTCTGGCGACAACGCTGGCCGCCAGCGGTGGTCAGGTCGGCATGGCCTTCGCCACGCAATCCTGGGGCGCGATTCTGGCGCCGTTTGTCATTGGCTTGATTGCCGACCGTTTCTTCAATGCCGAACGCATTCTGGCGGTGCTGCATCTGCTCGGCGCGGTGCTGCTCTATCAGCTCTATCGCGCGGCAGACTTCAGCGCGTTTTATCCCTATGTGCTCGCCTACATGATGGTCTACATGCCGACATTGGCACTGGTGAACGCCGTGGCGTTCCGCCAGATCAAAGACCCGGCGCTGGAGTTCTCGCGCATTCGCGTGTGGGGCACGGTGGGCTGGATCGTCGCCGGCGTGGTGATCAGCTTCGTGTTCGCCTGGGACTCGCAACAAAGCATCGCGACCGGAGGCTTGCGCAATACGTTCCTGATGTCCGCCGTGGCGTCGCTGTTGTTGGGGCTTTACAGCTTCAGTCTGCCGAACACCGCGCCGCTGAAAAGCGCAGCCGGCTCATCAAGCCTCAAGCAGATGCTCGGCGTCGATGCGCTGGGTTTGCTCAAGGATCGCAGCTATCTGGCGTTCTTCCTCGCCTCGATCCTGATCTGTATTCCGCTGGCCTTCTATTACCAGAATGCCAATCCGTTTCTGGCCGAGATAGGCGTGACCAACCCGACAGCGAAGATGGCCATCGGTCAGGTGTCGGAAGTGCTGTTCATGTTGCTGTTGCCGCTGTTCATCCATCGCTTCGGCATCAAGATCGCCCTGTTGGTCGGCATGGCTGCCTGGGCGTTGCGCTACGTGCTGTTTGCCTTCGGCAATAACGACGATCAGGCATTCATGCTGCTGATCGGCATTGCCCTGCACGGCGTGTGCTATGACTTCTTCTTCGTGTCCGGGCAAATCTACACCGATGCCAAGGCACCGGAACGCTTCCGCAGCTCGGCGCAAGGTTTGATCACCTTGGCTACGTACGGATTGGGCATGTTGATTGGTTTCTGGATCGCGGGACGGATTACCGACCACTTCACATCAAGCGCAGGGCATGACTGGAGAAGCATCTGGCTGTTCCCCGCCGGTTTTTCCGTGGCGGTATTGCTGTGTTTCTGGGCGACATTCAAGAGCCGCGATCGCGACAAGGCCGTGCTGCCGAGTGCGGTTTAGAGCAGAGTTGTAAAGCGTGAATAGAACGAATGCCGCCTGTGGTTGAGGCGGCATTCGTTATCGATGCTCATCGTTGCGCTCAAGCGGTGCGACGTTCGAGCAGACGGTCAGCGCCACCTTCGGCGACCCGATTACCTTGCAGATGATCGGAGCCATCAGAGGCTACTGCATCGCTGAACAGTGGGTCAGTTTCGGTTGCGGCTACTGCATCGCTGAACAAGCGGTCTGTTTGAGTGGCGGCCGCGACCGCATCACTGAACAGCGGGTCGGTTTCGGTGGCGGCGAAGGCATTCAGTGCAAAAACCGAGAAAGCGATACCGAGGATAGTCTGGCGTTTCATGATGATGTGCTCCGAGTTGCAGTGGTTGGGTATGGAGCCGATCTTACGCCGCACCGTGGATATGAGAACTTCATTGACTTAATGGTTGTTATTGACGCGATCAATAGCTGGTCGAGCATGAGCTGCTATTGGATTGATCTTTATGCTGTTGCTTACGTCACCAAGCGAAACGCCCTACAAAGTCGAAAGCATAAAACCGACAATCTCATTTTTGACAGCATTATTCACACAAAAAAAGACCCGTATCAGTCGAAACCGAAACGGGTCTTTCCCCACTCAGACGACCCTTATTTCAAGTCGTCAAAGTGATCTCGCAGGAACTCGTAAAAGCGCAAGGCTTTCAACAATCTCCATACAAGGCTCAGCGTACGCAGCAAAAGCTTCATACGTTTTGGCCTCCAAGGCTGGCGGCCAAACCTCCAGCAAACTTACCGGACCATGCGTGCCTTCAGCCGACTGGTTAGGGTGGCTGGTGAGGCGGCCGGTTGAAATCCCTTCGAGACATCATTCCGGCACGGGTGCGAATCCGTGTCGAAGGGCGTAAAACCTTTCGCGCCCCCGGCCAAACCTCTCAGCCGCTCTATCAGTTGAGCGCGGGCATATTAACCTGAAAACCCCAAGACAAAAGTGCCGCGCATACCGTTATCCATCAAACAACGACCCGCTTTTGTTAAATGTTATTTCTGCCAGACAATCTTCAACAAACATAAACATATAAATTTTTCGCAGGGCTGTAGACGCGCTTGTTTCGAACGGCTGTTCAACCGTTGCAAGGCGCGGTAAAACTCCATACCATGGCAACCCTGGTTAGGGTGGCTGGTGAAGCACATGGCTTCGATCGTAAATCGATGCCCATAAAAAACCGCCCCGCGAAGGCGGTTTTTTTTCGTTTGCGTTTTCTGGTCCCCTCCCATCCAAGGCACATTGCCTGACTCGCCCCCCCTGCGCCCCTGCACAAATCTTCTAAACACTCTTCTCCCCCACGCGGTATTTTAGAAACGCCCCTGCTCAACCGCCCTATGGAATCCTCCCATGGACAAACGCAACTGGATCTCTCTCTCCCAGGATGTCGATACCGGGATCGAGTCGATTCGTGCGCATTTCCGAGGGCATGCCTACGATCCGCACTGGCATGACAGCTTTCTCGTCGGCGTTACCGAGCAAGGCGTCCAGCAATTCAACTGTCGCCGGGTGCGTCATCGCAGTACGCCGGGGCATGTGTTTCTGCTTGAGCCGGGGGAAATCCACGATGGCCATGCGCCGACCGAGGATGGCTTTACCTACTCGATGCTGTACCTCGATCCGCACTGGCTGGAGCGCGAGCTGCACGCGCTGTTCGAAGAGGCACCGGCCGACAGTCAGCCAGGCTTTGCCGACACACTGAGCCACGATCCGCGCCTGTCGACTGCGATCGTGCAAGCCTTCCACGTGTTACATGACGGCGATCTGCGCATCGTCCGGCAGACTGCGCTGGATGGCCTGCTGGCGTCCCTCACCCGCCACCTCGACTGGCGCAAGCGTCAGGACTTCGATCCGCGCCTGCCACTGGTTGCGCAGGTTGCGCGCGACTATCTGCATGCCCACACCTACGAAGACATCGGCCTCGACGACCTAGCGCAAGCCTGTGGTGTCGATCGTTTTCGCCTGACCCGCGCGTTCAAGGCCGCTTTCGGTCTGGCACCCCACGCCTACCTGATCCAACTGCGCCTGGCCAAGGCGCGGCAATTGCTCGCGCGCGGCGAGACGCCAGCGCAGGTGGCCAGCATGCTCGGCTTTGCCGACCAGAGTCACCTCGGTCGCTGGTTCCGCCGCGCCTATCAACTGACCCCGGCGGACTACCGCAAACGCTGCTCAAATCTTCCAGACTGAGGCCCGCCCGCTGACGATCATGGTGTCCTGTTTCGACTTTCAGGAATTTGCACCATGGCTTCTTTACTGCCCTTTCTGCTGTTTGCTTTCGTCGCCTCGATCACTCCGGGGCCGACCAATATTCTGGTGCTGAGCCACAGTTCGCGGCGCGGATTGATTGCCACGTTGCCGATCATTTTTGGCGCCTGTGCGGCGGCCGCGCTGATCGTGCTGGTGGTCGGGCTCGGTGCTGGCGAAACCCTGTTGCGCTTTCCGCGCGTGCAGCAAGCGATGGCCTGGGGCGGCGTGCTCTGGTTGAGCTGGCTGGCGTGGCAGATCTTTTGCAGCCCGCCGCCGTCGCTGGACCCGAATGCCGCCCAGGAACAAGGCTTGAGCGTATTCGGCGCGGCGCTGCTGCAACTGGTCAACCCGAAGGTGTGGATGATGGCCGTGGCCGTGGTCAGCGTATTCGTCGGTGGCGGCGACAAGACGCTGCGCCTGCTGGTGTTGTCGCTGGCGTTTCTGCTGGTATCGCTGCCGTGCATGACGCTCTGGGCGCTGCTTGGCGTCGGCAGCGCGCGGTTGCTCAGCTCACCGCAAGCGTTCAAGCGAATGAACGCGGCACTGGCCCTTCTTCTGCTGCTCTCGGCCTGGCTGGCCGTGTTGATCTAATGCCCGGTGGCTTGCCGGTATTCGCGTGGTGTAAACCCGGTCGAGGCCTTGAACTGACGGGTGAAAGCGCTGTGATCGGTGTAGCCGCATTGCAGCGCAACCTCGGTGATCGGCAAGTCGCTGTGCAGCAATCGATGCGCGTGTTCAAGACGGACTTTCTGAATCATCTGCCGTGGCGTCAGGTGAAAAACGCGTTTGCAATAGCGCTCCAGTTGCGCCACGGATATCCCGGCGATCCGCGTCAGTTCACCCAGCGTCACCCGCCGGTTGAAATTGCCGCGAATGTATTCATCGACAGCCGCCAGGCGCTCGAACGCCGGGTGGGTTTCACTGGCTGACTGCAGATCCACCGAGATCCCCACCAAGCCGATGATCGTCCCGTCACGATTGTAGATCGGCCGCTTGTGGGTCAGGCACCAGCCCGGTTCGCGACTGCCATACAGGTGCAGTTCGAGCTGATCCTCCAGCACAAATCCTTGCTCCAGCACTTTGCGATCCTGCTCGGTGTAACCCGGCCCCAACTGCGCCGGGAACACCTGCGCACTGGTTTTGCCGAGCAACGGGCGCAGGTCCTTCAAGCCACAACGCTGCACCAGCGTGCGGTTGGCCAGCACATAGCGCGCTTGCAGATCCTTGATGAAAATCGCTGCATTGGGGATCACATCGAGTATTGGCAACAGCTGCGCGGCCCCGGCGACCATCTCTTCGAGGGTCTGCGCACGCAAGCCTTCATTGCCTTGGCACAGGATCGAAAACGCTGATTGCATCAAAGACTTCCCCTCGAGCTGAACCACCGCAAATGTCACTCGCCAGCAGATTGCAGCAACGTCGCGGCCCTGTCGAGGCCGCGGATTCATCGGCGCCATTGTGCTGAATTCGTCATCGATCCCTGCATAAAACATCAATCGCCGCCACTGTCGAGCGGTGCAAAGTCTGCTCGTCCCCGTGACACAACTGCCTATCCAATAACTCACAAGAAGGCGATGCCATGTCAGGCCAAGGCAAGTTCAAAAAACAGCTTTCATTGATCGACCTCACCTTTATCGGACTCGGCGCGATCTTCGGCTCCGGCTGGTTGTTCGCCGCCAGCCATGTCTCGGCGATTGCCGGTCCGGCGGGGATTTTTTCCTGGTTGCTGGGCGGTTTCGCCGTGTTGCTGCTGGGCATCGTCTACTGCGAACTGGGCGCGGCATTGCCCCGTGCCGGCGGTGTGGTGCGCTACCCGGTTTATTCCCACGGCCCGCTGCTCGGCTACCTGATGGGCTTCATTACGCTGATTGCGTTTTCCAGTCTGGTGGCGATTGAAGTGGTCGCCTCGCGCCAATACGCGGCGGCGTGGTTTCCCGGCTTGACCAAGGCTGGCGGCGGCGATCCAACGATCCTCGGCTGGCTGGTGCAGTTCGGCCTGCTCTGCGTGTTTTTCCTGCTCAACTACCGCAGCGTGAAGACGTTCGCCAAGGCCAACAATCTGGTCAGCGTGTTCAAATTCATCGTGCCGCTGCTGGTGATCGGCGTGCTGTTCACCTTCTTCAAACCGGAAAATTTCCAGGTTCAAGGCTTTGCTCCGTTCGGTCTGTCGGGCGTGGAGATGGCGGTCTCTGCCGGCGGGATCATCTTTGCCTACCTGGGCCTGACGCCAATCATTTCCGTGGCCAGTGAAGTGAAAAATCCACAGCGCACCATTCCCATCGCGCTGATTCTCTCGGTGCTGCTGTCGACCCTGATTTACGTGCTGCTGCAAATGGCCTTTCTCGGCAGCATCCCGACGGAAATGCTCGCCAACGGCTGGGCCGGTATCAGCAAGGAATTCGCCCTGCCCTATCGCGACATCGCCCTGGCGCTCGGTGTCGGCTGGCTGGCCTATCTGGTGGTCGCCGATGCGGTGATCTCGCCGAGCGGCTGCGGCAACATCTACATGAACGCCACCCCGCGCGTGATCTACGGCTGGGCGCAGACCGGCACCTTCTTCAAGGTTTTCACGCACATCGATGAAAAGTCCGGCATCCCGCGTCCGGCGCTGTGGCTGACCTTCGCCCTGTCGGTGTTCTGGACCCTGCCATTCCCGTCGTGGGAAGCGCTGATCAACGTGGTCTCCGCTGCGCTGGTGTTGAGCTATGCGGTGGCGCCCGTATCGGTTGCGGCGTTGCGGCGCAATGCGCCGGACATGCCGCGCCCGTTCCGGGTCAAGAGCATGGGCCTGCTCGGGCCGGTGTCGTTCATCATCGCCGCGCTGATCGTCTACTGGTCGGGCTGGAACACCGTGTCGTGGCTGCTCGGCCTGCAAATCCTGATGTTTGTCATCTACCTGTTCTGTGGCCGCTTTGTGCCCACCGCTCATTTGAGCCTGGCGCGTCAGGTGCGCTCATCGGCGTGGCTGATCGCGTTCTACGCGGTGACTATCGTGCTGTCGAAACTCGGCACCTTCGGTGGCCTGGGCGTCCTCGCCCATCCGTTCGACACGATCGTCGTCGCCGCTTGCGCCACCGGTATTTACTACTGGGGCGCAGCGACCGGCGTGCCTGCCCATCTGCTGCGCCTGGACGACGAGGACGAAGAAAGCGACAGCCCTGCGCCCTCGTCCACCGTCAACGCCCGCCCTGCCGGCGCCTACTGAAATCATCCAACGGGATCTCTTCATGAAACGAGTACACGTCATTGATTCCCACACCGGCGGCGAGCCGACGCGGCTGGTGATGAGCGGCTTCCCCGAGCTGTCCGGCAACAGCATGGTCGAGAAACGCGACGCCCTGCGCAGCCAGCACGATCAGTGGCGCCGCGCCTGTCTGCTTGAGCCGCGTGGCAACGATGTGCTGGTCGGCGCCCTGTATTGCCCGCCGGTGTCGCCTGATGCCACCTGCGGGGTGATCTTCTTCAACAACGCTGGCTACCTGGGCATGTGCGGCCACGGCACCATCGGCCTGATCAATTCGTTGCAGCATCTGGGGAAAATCCAGCCAGGCGTGCACAAGATCGACACCCCGGTGGGGCAAGTCAGCGCGACGCTGCACGACGATGGCTCGGTCACCCTGGGCAACGTGCCCGCTTACCGTTATCGCAAACAGGTGCCGGTGGACGTTCCCGGTTTTGGCCGCGTGGTCGGCGATATCGCCTATGGCGGCAACTGGTTTTATCTGGTCTCCGAGCATGGCCAGACGTTGACGATGGACAACGTCGAACACCTGACCGCGTACACCTGGGCCATGCTCAAGGCGCTGGAAGACCAAGGCATTTGTGGCGAAGACGGCGCGGTCATCGACCACATCGAACTGTTCGCCGATGACGATCAGGCCGACAGCCGCAACTTCGTCATGTGCCCTGGCAAAGCCTACGACCGCTCGCCGTGCGGTACTGGCACCAGCGCCAAACTTGCCTGCCTGGCCGCCGACGACAAGCTGCAAGCCGGCGCGCCGTGGATCCAGGCGAGCATTACCGGCAGCCAGTTCGAAGGGCGCTTCGAATGGGAGGGCGAACGCATTCGCCCGTTCATCACCGGCCGCGCCTACATGACCGCCGACAGCACCTTGCTGATCGACGACAGCGACCCGTTCGCGTGGGGCATCTGAGCCGCCACGCCGTTTTTTCACCTCGAATCAAACGAAATGCCAAGGAGTTGAACCATGAGCGACAACATCTTCACCGGCTGCATGCCGGCCCTGATGACCCCGTGCACCGCCCAGCGCAAACCGGACTTCGATGCGCTGGTGGCCAAGGGGCGCGAGCTGATTGATGTCGGCATGAGCGCCGTGGTCTATTGCGGCTCGATGGGCGACTGGCCGCTGCTCACCGAAGCCGAGCGTCAGGAAGGCGTGGCGCGCCTGGTCGCTGCCGGGGTGCCGACCATCGTCGGCACCGGCGCGGTGAATACCCGTGAAGCGGTTTCCCACGCAGCGCATGCGGCGAAAGTCGGCGCGCAAGGCTTGATGGTGATCCCGCGCGTGCTGTCCCGTGGCGCTTCGGCGACGGCGCAAAAGGCCCACTTCGCCGCGATCCTGCAAGCCGCACCGAACTTGCCGGCGGTGATCTACAACAGCCCTTATTACGGCTTCGCCACCCGCGCCGATCTGTTTTTCGAACTGCGCCGCGAGTACCCGAACCTGATCGGTTTCAAGGAATTCGGCGGCGGCGCGGACCTGCGCTACGCGGCCGAGAACATCACCTCCAAGGACGACGACGTGACGCTGATGGTCGGCGTCGACACGCAAGTGGTGCACGGCTTCGTCAACTGCAACGCTACCGGCGCCATTACCGGCATCGGCAACGCCCTTCCTCGCGAAGTGCTGCAACTGGTGGCGCTGAGCAAGCAGGCCGCGCAAGGCGATGCCAAGGCCCGGCGCCAGGCGCGGGAACTGGAGTCGGCGCTGGCCGTGCTGTCATCGTTCGACGAAGGTTGCGATCTGGTGCTGTATTACAAGCACCTGATGGTGCTCAACGGCGACAAGGAATACACCCTGCACTTCAATGAAACCGATGTGCTGAGCGACTCGCAACGGCGCTATGCCGAGAAGCAGTATTCGCTGTTCCGTCACTGGTACGAAAACTGGTCCGCCGAGCAGAACTTCGCCTGACCACCACCTGCCGCGAGTCATCACGATTCGCGGCAGGCCTCGCTCATTTCACAGGAAGACACCATGACTCTGACGGGCAACATGCTGATCGGCCAACAATCCGTGGCGGGCCATCGTCCGGCCTTTCGCGGGATTGATCCGGCGACCAACCAGGCACTTGAACCGCAGTACGCCGGGGCGTCAGCCGAACAGGTGGAACAGGCGTGCGCCCTGGCCTGGGCGGCGCAAGATGCGTACCGCGAAACCAGCCTGAGCGCCCGTGCGGCATTTCTCGAAAGCATTGCCGAACACATCGAAAACCTTGGCGATGAACTGATCGAACGCGCCCACGCCGAAACCGGTCTGCCGCCTGCACGCCTTCAGGGCGAACGTGGCCGCACCTGCTCTCAATTGCGCCTGATCGCCCGTACCGTGCGCGCCGGTGAATGGCTGGACGTGCGCGTCGACAGTGCGCAACCGCAACGCCAACCGCTGCCGCGCTCCGACTTGCGCCAGCGGCAGATTGCCTTGGGGCCGGTCGCGGTGTTCGGCGCGAGCAACTTTCCGCTGGCATTTTCCGTGGCCGGTGGCGACACCGCCGCAGCACTGGCGGCCGGTTGCCCGGTGATCGTCAAGGCGCACAGCGCCCATCCGGGCACCAGCGAACTGGTCGGCCGCGCAGTCGCGCAAGCGGTCAAAGCCTGCGCTCTGCCCGAGGGCGTGTTTTCCTTGTTGTTCGATTCTGGCTACGAAGTCGGCATCGCATTGGTCAGCGACTGGCGCATCAAAGCCGCTGGTTTCACCGGCTCGCGCACTGGCGGTCTCGCTTTGATGAAAGCCGCGCAAGCGCGGCCGGAGCCGATCCCGGTGTATACGGAAATGAGCTCGATCAACCCGGTATTGCTGTTTCCCGCCGCGCTGGAAAATCGCGCGCAGGCGCTGGCCGAAGGGTTTGTCGCGTCGCTGACATTGGGCGCCGGGCAGTTCTGCACCAACCCGGGATTGCTGATTGCCCGCAAAGGCCCGGCGCTCGACGGGTTCCTCAGCGCGGTGGCTGAACTGATCCCGCGCAGTGCGGCGCAAACCATGCTCACGCCCGGCATCTTCGGTGCCTATCAAGCAGGCGTGACGGCACTGCAAGGCAATCCCCGTGCACGCGCGGTAGCGGTTGGCCAAGTCGGCGGCGGCCCGAATCAGTGTCAGGCGCATGTCTTCAGCACCGATGCAGCGGATTTTCTTGCCGGTCAAAGCTTGCAAGCTGAGGTGTTCGGCGCGACAGCGCTGATCGTGCAATGCAGCAGTGACGAAGAAATCCGTCAGGTCTGCGCACATCTGGAAGGCCAACTGACCGCGACCCTGCACATGGATGACGCCGACCTTGCACTGGCGCGCACGTTGTTGCCAACCCTCGAGCGCAAGGCCGGGCGCTTGCTGGTCAATGGCTGGCCGACCGGCGTGGAAGTCTGCGATGCGATGGTGCATGGCGGGCCTTACCCGGCGACCTCGGATGCGCGCAGCACCTCGGTGGGCACTGCGGCGATCCTGCGTTTCCTGCGGCCGGTGTGCTATCAGGATTTCCCCGACAGCTTGCTGCCGACGGCGCTGCAACAGACCAATCCGCTCAACCTTCGGCGCTTGCTCGATGGCCACCGGGAAGCGACACGCCATGGCGAATAATCCTTCGCACGACATCGCCGTGGTCGGCGCCGGGATCATCGGCGTGGCTTGCGCACTGCGCCTGGCGCGCCAGGGTTTGCGGGTGGTGGTCATCGATCAGCAGGAACCGGGGCATGGCGCTTCGTTCGGTAATGCCGGGCATCTGGCTACCGAGCAGGTGTTTCCGATTGCTGACGTGTCGATCCTCAAGCGTTTGCCGGCCATGCTCATGGACCCGATGGGGCCGCTGCGTCTGGACTGGAAATACCTGCCGCGCGCCCTGCCGTGGTTCACCCGGTTATTGCTGAATCTGCGGCCTGAGCCATTTCAGAAAACCGTCGCCGGCCTGCGCGCGCTGAATGAAAGCAGCCTGGATGCGTGGCAGCGCTTGCTCAGCGATATCCAGCGCACGGATCTGCTCAAGGTTGACGGCTCGTTACTGGTCTTCGAAAAACCTCAATCGCGGCAATCCCTCGAAGCCTTGCAGGCACGACTGCATCAGCAGCAGGTGCCGGTGGATTACTGGCAGGCCGGGGCGATCCGCGAAACGGCGCCGCAACTCAGCGAACAGATTCAGGGCGGGCTGTTTTTCCCGCGCACCGGGCATTTCCTTGATCCCTATCGGGTGGTTCGTGCACTGGTCGAGGCGGCTCGCAGCAGCGGCGTGAGTTTTCTAAAGCAGCAGGTTCAGGGCGGCTACGTGCAGGAAAACGGCGTGCTGTTAGTCACCGGCAATGGCGGCGTAACAGCCGCTCGAGTGTTACTGGCCTGCGGTGCGCATTCGGCAAAACTCACCGCCGCGCTGACTGGCAAGCAAGTACCGTTGGACACCGAACGTGGCTATCACCTGATGCTGCCCAACGAGCATGATCGCCTGCCCTTCCCCGTCACCTCGCTGGAACGCAAATTCATCATGACGCCGATGCGCGAGGGCCTGCGCCTGGCCGGCACGGTCGAGTTCGCCGGATTGGAGCGGCCAGCGAACATGGCGCGCGCCTGGCAGTTGCAGCGTTTGAGCCAAGGCCTTTTTCGCAAGGATCTGAACGCTGATAACGCAACTCCATGGATGGGCTTTCGCCCGTCGCTGCCGGATTCGCTGCCAGTGATCGACCAGGTCTGCGACGGCAAGGTCTTGCTTGCCTTCGGTCATCAGCATCTGGGTCTGACTCAAGCGGCGGTCACAGCTGAGATGATCGGGAAAATGGTTTCAGGCGCCACCCTCGCGTGGCCCAATACCGAGCCCTACCGACTGGCACGTTTCTAAACGTGCTTCAGCGCGTCGCCGTGATGCATGGCCAGATGGCCGGTCTTGTCGCTCTTGACCTCGTACTGCGGCGCGTCTTTCGAGGCCGGGCGGTGGCGGCCCATGAATTCGGTGTCGCGGGTGTGCACCTTGACCACTTTGCCGTGGATCTCGCCGGCCTCGGAATTCCAGCGCACCGCTTCGCCGACTTTGAATGAACTGCTCATCATTGCGTCCTCGCCTCTGGCTGTTGATTTATGGAGCCGCGCGCGTCGGAGAAATTCCGCTTTTTTGCGAGGCGACCGAAGGCAGGCAAAAAAATCGAACGGCGAAAATCGCCCGCACCTCCAACTTGCACAAGCCATAGAAAACGGCCATTGCGAGGTGTCAGATGAACAACGATCAAGGCAAGCAAGGTGACGATCCGCTTCCAACCACCCCCGACCCGCTGAGTCCGGGGCGAACCGAGGTCGATCCGATGCAGGAACGCGGCATCGACGAACTGCCCGACAACGAAGGCGAAATCCCGCTGGATGATGACGATACCGGTCTGGATCCGGAGCGCGTACGTCAGGAAACCGATAACGCCGAGATGGACGATCAGCCCAATCCGCGTTGAGCCTGAAACGGCAGCCATACGGCTGCCTTTCGGTTGCGCAATCAACAGCAGAATCAGGCAAGCATTTCACAGAAATGCACTACTTCACGCCCGGCCCCAAGCGCAACAATGGGCGTCCGACTACCCCATGGAGGATGCTCACATGCTTGTGCAAGCTTACGGCGCCCACGCTGGCGACAAACCCCTTGAGCCCATGCAGATCAACCGCCGCGCCCCGGCGGCGCACGACGTACAGATCGATATCGCCTTCTGCGGCATCTGCCATTCCGACCTGCATCAGGTGCGCGCCGAATGGGCTGGCACGCAATTCCCTTGCGTGCCCGGCCATGAAATCGTCGGCCGCGTCTCGGCGGTTGGCGATCACGTCAAAGCCTACAAGGTTGGCGATCTGGTCGGTGTCGGTTGCATCGTCGACAGCTGCCAGCACTGCGATGACTGCGAATCCGGTCTGGAAAATTACTGCGACGGCATGATCGGCACCTACAATTTCCCGACCCCGGACGCACCGGGCTGGACCCTCGGCGGCTATTCGCAAAACATCGTCGTGCACGAGCGCTATGTGTTGCGCATCCGTCATCCCGAGGCGCAACTGGCCGCCGTCGCGCCGCTGCTCTGCGCCGGCATCACCACTTATTCGCCGCTGCGCCAATGGAACGCCGGCCCCGGCAAGAAAGTCGGCGTGGTCGGCATCGGTGGCTTGGGTCACATGGGCATCAAACTGGCCCACGCCATGGGCGCCCACGTGGTCGCGTTCACCACCTCCGAATCCAAGCGCGAAGCGGCCAAGGCGCTGGGTGCGGACGAAGTGGTGGTGTCGCGCAATGCCGAAGAAATGGCGGCACACACCAAGAGTTTCGACTTCATCCTCAATACCGTCGCAGCGCCGCACGATCTCGACGCCTTCCTCGTCCTGCTCAAGCGCGATGGCGCGTTGACTCTGGTCGGTGCGCCTGCCTCGCCGCATCCGTCGCCGAACGTGTTCAACCTGATCACCAAGCGCCGCACCATTGCCGGTTCGATGATCGGCGGCATTCCCGAGACTCAGGAAATGCTGGATTTCTGCGCCGAGCACGGCATCGTTTCCGACATCGAGTTGATCCGCGCCGACCAGATCGACGAGTCCTATGAGCGCATGCTCAAGGGCGACGTGAAATACCGCTTCGTCATCGACAACGCAACGCTCGCCGGCTAAGCGCAAGCGCCCATCGGCAGCGCAAGGCTGCCGATGGGTCGAGGAATTGCACCTGCACAATTGACAGCGCCCGCGTTGCTCGCCAGAGTCGCACCCCTTTTTCCACCGCTGGGTGAACAGGGGTCGCCGTTGAACCAACAGACATTGTCCATGCGCCTTGAACGCGTCGCGGCTCACGTGCCGGTCGGCGCACGACTGGCCGATATCGGTTCCGATCACGCCTATTTGCCGGTTGCCCTGATGCGCCGAGGCCTGATTACAGCGGCGGTGGCTGGCGAGGTCGCGCGCACGCCGTTCCACGCAGCGCAACGCACCGTCAATGACAACGACCTGCACGGCCAGATCAGCGTGCGTCTGGCCGATGGCCTGGCGGCGGTCAGGCCTGACGACGGCATCAGCGCCATCACCCTGTGCGGGATGGGCGGCGAAACCATTCGCGATATTTTCGAATCCGGCAAAGCCCATCTCAGTGGCCACGAAAGACTGATCCTGCAACCCAACGGCGGCGAGCAAGCGCTGCGCCAGTGGTTGATGGATAACGGCTACCGCATCGTTTGCGAAGAAGTGCTGCACGAGAATCGCTTCGACTATGAAATCATCGTTGCCGAGCGCGGCTCTGATCCGGTGACTTACGATGCCAGGGAACTGTTTTTCGGACCGCTGCATCTGCAGGCGCGCTGCCCGGCATTTCTGCACAAATGGCAACGCAGGCTGAAGCAGCGGCAGAAGACGTTGGGGCAGTTTACGCGAGCGCAACAGGCGTTGCCGGAGGACAAAATTCTTGCGCTGAAGCAGGAGATGCAGTGGATCAGTGAATTGCTCGGGTGACTGTGCCGCCTTATTCGCGAGCAGGCTCGCTCCCACAGGAAATTGCGTTTCTCCTGAGCGAACACAGTCAACTGTGGGAGCGAGCCTGCTCGCGAAAGCAGTGTGGCAAGCTACACAGCAACCAAGTTGGCCGCAGCCGTCGGAAAAACAAAAAGCCTGCTGTTAAAAGCAGGCTTTTTCGTGGGCCGTGAACTTACTTCTGCTGCGTCAGCGCCGAGTAGCTGTTCATCAGGTTGCGATAGTTGGG
>NZ_RAZO01000271.1:0-2575 GCF_004307535.1 Pseudomonas sp. Sample_9 | reverse complement strand
GCTGCCTCGGCGTCTTTCAGGCGCTTGAGTTCGCCCATCAGCTCGTACGCCTTGTCGTCATCAAAGCTGTCATGCGCCTGACGGATCGCCGCACGCAATTCACGGATCTGGTCGCTTTCGCGGGTCGACTGGAACGCGTCCAGGACCATCTCGCTGATGATTTTGGCTTGAGGCAGGTGTTGTGAAAGATTGATGGAGTTTTCGTATTCCGCTTTGGACGACTGGGTGACTACGGATTCAGCGGTGTTGAAATCGGACATTGAAATTTCACTACTTTTTTAACTTGAGTTGAGGCGAGAAAGCACGAGGTCTTTTTCAGGCCGACTAATTTAGGGGAGCGGGGCGGCGTTGTCACGGAGCAACGGTCTGGTGGTCGGGATTTTTCCCGGCGTGCGTTATTTTCCGAGCATGGCGTCAGCGGGTTTCCCCCACGTACGCATCGCAAACTCGACAAACCGTCTCAGCTTCGGCAGTCGATAGCGATCCTGCGCATACAACAGATGCATCGGCCTGCTCGGCGGTTGGTAGTCCGTCATTACCCTCACCAGTTTGCCGTCGCGCAGATCCTGCTCTACCAGCGCATCGGGCAGCATCATGATGCCCATGCCGTTGCGCGCCGCTTGATGCAGTCCGGCGGAGCTGTTGATCAGCATCGGCCCGCTGACGTCGACGAGGACTTCACCTTCCGGGCCGCTCAGACGCCAGCGTTTTTCCACCGATTGCCAATCATCCCCAGCCGGGTAGGCGAAGGACAGGCAATCGTGTTGCTGCAAATCCTGTGGCGTGTGCGGCATGCCGCGCCGCGCGATGTATTCGGGGGAGGCGCAGACGGTCAGGGTGTAGTCGATCAGGGGGCGGGCGATCAAATTGGATTGGTCGAAATTGCCCAAACGGAATGCGACATCGAGGCCGTTCTCCAGCAGATCCGGGCGGCTGTTGGTCAGTACCACGTCAAGTTTCACTTGCGGATACAGCAAGGAGTATTCGCTGAGAGCCGGGGTCAGTCGTTCGACGCCGAAGGTCAGCGGCGCGGTGATACGCAGCAAACCGCGCGGCTCGTCCGACGCTTGTTCGGCCAGGCGTTCGGAGTCGGCCACCAGGCCGAGCACTTCCAGGCAGCGCTGATAATAGACGCTGCCGAATTCGGTCAGGCGCTGGCGGCGCGTGGTGCGTTGCAGCAGTTGCACGCCGAGCCGTTGCTCCAGCGCGCGCAGATGATTGCCCACCATCGTCGTCGACATTTCGCACTTAGCGGCGGCGGCCGTCATGCTCCCGGTTTCGACCACTTTGACGTACACGCCCATCGACTGGAACAAATCCATTATCAAGCTCAGCTTTTAAATGATTGAAGTTTTTCCGAGTTTATCCAGCTCAGGTGGCTAACCATACTGCAAAAACACCGACCTGCAATGGAGTTTCACGTCATGACCGCCGCCCTGATGAATACCTACCAACCACTGGCCCTGAGTTTCACCAAGGGCCTGGGCACGCGCCTGTGGGATCAGGCGGGGCGCGAATATCTGGACGCTGTTGCCGGCGTGGCAGTGACCAATGTCGGCCACTCGCATCCGCGCATTGTCTCGGCGATCAGCGAGCAGGCGGGATTGCTGCTGCACACCTCCAACCTGTACAGCATCGATTGGCAACAACAACTGGCCAAGCGGCTGACTGTGTTGTCGGGGATGGAGCGCGCGTTTTTCAACAACTCCGGCGCCGAAGCGAACGAGACGGCACTGAAACTGGCGCGCCTGTACGGCTGGCGCAAAGGCATCGAGCAGCCGCTGGTGGTGGTCATGGCCAACGCGTTTCATGGCCGCACCCTCGGCACGCTGTCTGCCAGCGATGGCCCGGCGGTGCGCCTGGGCTTCAACGAACTGCCGGGGGACTTCGTCAAAGTGCCGTTCGGCGATCTCGCCGCGCTGGAGCAAATACAGCGCAAACACGGCGCGCGCATCGTGGCGATTCTGGTCGAACCGATCCAGGGCGAAAGCGGCGTACAAGTCGCACCGCCGGGTTATCTCAAAGCGCTGCGTGAACTGTGCAATCGCCACGCGTGGCTGCTGATGCTCGATGAAATCCAGACCGGCATCGGCCGCACCGGGAAGTGGTTCGCCTTCCAGCACGAAGGCATCGTTCCCGACGTCATGACCCTGGCCAAAGGCCTTGGCAATGGCGTGCCGATCGGCGCCTGCCTGGCCCGTGGCCGCGCGGCGGACCTGTTCACCCCGGGCAGCCACGGCAGCACTTTCGGCGGCAATCCGCTGGCCTGTCGGGTTGGCTGCACGGTGCTGGACATCATCGAAGAGCAAGGCCTGCTGGAGAATGCGCGGGTGCAGGGCGCACGGCTGCTGGAACGCTTGCGCGCCGAATTGGCAGACAACCCGAACGTGCTGGCAATCCGGGGGCAGGGCCTCATGATCGGTATCGAACTGAAACAACCGGTGCGCGACCTGACGCTGATCGCCGCGCGGGATCACGGCTTGTTGATCAACGTGACTCGTGGCAAGACCATCAGGTTGCTGCCGCCGCTGACGATTGATGAGCGCGAGGTGGGGATGATTGTCAGAGGGGTTGG
>NZ_RAZO01000132.1:0-2575 GCF_004307535.1 Pseudomonas sp. Sample_9 | reverse complement strand
GGCTACTGCACCAACTGGTTGATCTCAATAATCGGCAACAACACCGCCATCACAATCACCAGCACCACCCCGCCCATCACCACAATCATCAGCGGCTCGAGCAACGCGGTCATGCCCATCGCCCGTCGCTCAATGTCCCGCGACAAGGTCTGCGCCGCGCGCTCGAGCATCGGCGGCAGCGAGCCGGTTTTTTCGCCGCTGGCGATCAGGTGAATCAGCACCGGCGGGAAGACATTCTCCACCCGCAGCGCGGCGGCGAGGTTGACGCCTTCGCGCACCTTCGCCGTGGCCTCGCTGACGCTCAGGCTCAAGCGGTCGTTGGACAATGTCTGCCGCGCCGCTTCCAATGCACGCAACAACGGCACCCCGGCGCCGCCGAGGATCGCCAGTGTTGAGGCGAACCGCGCAGTGTTCAGGCCGAGAATGAAACGCCCGAACAGCGGCAGTTTCAGCACCCGGTGGTGCCAACTCAAACGCGCCGCCGGATTGCGCAAATACAAACGCCAACTCCAGAACGTCCCGGCCATCACAGCCGCACACAACCAACCCCAAGCGCGAATGAAATCACTGGCGGTAAGCATCGCCAGCGTCAAACCGGGCAGATCCTGCCGCGCCTGGGAAAACGCGCTGACCACCTGGGGCACCACATAGCTGAGGAGGAAAATCACAATGCCGATCGATACCAGCCCGACCACACCGGGATAGATGAACGCGGTAAGAATCTTGCCGCGCAAGTTGTTGCGTTCCTCGATGTAATCGGCCAGCCGTTCCATCACCTGGGCCAGATCGCCGGACTCTTCGCCAGCGGCAATCAGCGCCCGGTAAATCTCGGGAAAATCCCGTGGCCGCGCCGCCAGTGATTCGGCAAGACGCATGCCGCTGCGCACATCGGCGCGCACGGCGCTGAGGGTCTGGGCGATGTGCTTTTTCTCGGCCTGCTCGACCGTCGCACTCAGCGCTGCTTCGAGCGGCAGACTGGCGCCGAGCAGGCTCGCCAGCTGCCGCGTGGCCCAGGCGAGGTCGTTGTCGGAGAGTCTGGCGCTGAACAAACCGCCGCCACCGTGGTGGGCGACGTTGCTTTCCTCGTGCACCGACAGCGCCGTCAGGCCACGCCCGCGCAAGGCACTGAACGCCGCGCTCTGGCTGTCCGCCTCAAGGTACCCGGATTCGATTTTTCCCGTGGCATCCGCCGCTTCAAAGCGATAGCGATTCATCAGGCGTCCCGAGTCACACGAAGGATTTCTTCCGGCGCGGTGGCACCGCTGCGAATCCAGCGTTCGCCGTCCTCACGCAAACTGAACATCCCCGCTTTCGACGCCGCCGCACGCAAGGCCTGTTCCCCTGCCCCTTGGTGAATCAGGGTGCGGATGTCGTCGTCGATGCAGAACAATTCGTGGATGCCGGTGCGGCCGCTGTAACCGCTGTGATTGCACGCCGCGCAGCCGACCGGCCGCCAGGTGCCGGGCGTGGCCGGATCTTCCTGTTTGCACTGATTGCACAGGCGCCGCACCAGACGTTGCGCGAGGACGCCGAGCATGGATGACGCGAGCAAGAACGGCTCAACGCCCATGTCGATCAGGCGATTGACTGCCGACACCGCGTCGTTGGTGTGCAGCGTCGCCAGCACCAAATGCCCGGTGAGCGAGGCCTGCACGGCGATTTGCGCAGTCTCGAGATCGCGGATCTCGCCGATCATGATGATGTCCGGGTCCTGCCGCAGAATCGCCCGCAGCGCGAGGGCAAAGGTCATGTCGATCTTGGCGTTGACCTGAATCTGGCTGATCCCCGGCAAATCGTATTCCACCGGATCTTCCACGGTGAGGATGTTGCTGGTGCTCGCATCCAGCCGCGCCAGCGCCGCGTAGAGGCTGGTGGTTTTGCCGCTGCCGGTCGGCCCGGTGACCAGGACGATGCCGTGGGGCTGGCGGATCAGATGATCGAGCTTGGCCAGCACCTGCGCATCCATGCCCAAGGTTTCCAGATGCAAGCGCCCGGCCTGTTTGTCGAGCAGGCGCATCACCACGCGTTCGCCATGGCCGGTGGGCACCGTCGACACACGAATATCGATCGGCCGCCCGGCTACTCGCAAGGCGATGCGACCGTCCTGCGGCAAGCGTTTTTCGGCGATGTCGAGCTGGGCCATGATCTTGATCCGCGACACCAGCGCACCGTGCAACGCCTTGCGCGGCGAGACCACATCGCGCAGGGTGCCGTCGACGCGGTAGCGCACCACCGAATGAGTTTCGAACGGCTCGATGTGAATGTCACTGGCCTCGTCGCGCGCAGCCTGGGTGAGCAAAGCGTTGATCATGCGAATCACCGGCGCTCCATCCTGGGTGTCGAGCAGGTCGGTGATTTCCGGCATGTCCTGCATCAGCCGATCGAGATCGACTTCGTTTTCCGCCGCACCCACCACCGCCGCCGCACTGCCGGTATCGGCGTAAGCGCTGGCGAGCAACCCGTCGAGCTCGTCATCACGCACCCGCTCAACCTGCGTCGCACCGAACTGCCGACGCACCTCGCTGATCGACCAGCCGGGCGTTGACGGGCACACCGTCAGCACGCCATCGCGCAA
>NZ_RAZO01000423.1:16337-34084 GCF_004307535.1 Pseudomonas sp. Sample_9 | reverse complement strand
GCATTTCACCCCGCTGGGCACGGCGCCTGAAGCATGCTGACTCCTTTCACTTGCCTCTCCCTCTTTTCTTGCGCCGATATTACCTTTCACTTCTGGAGCTGGCTGTCGGACGTTTCCGATAGAGCGCGGAGAATTTCGCCTTTTCTCGTACCCGCCAAACGCACGCATCGCTCCGGTGACCAGCAGCGTCAACGCCGAAAGCCCCCACAGGTTATCGGCGAGCAGAACGCGCTTGGCCGCTCCCGTACCCGACGCAAATAGGCTGGACGCTCTGCCACGCGCCAGCACTGCCCAAAAGGCCAAGGCAAACGCAAACAGGTGAATCGCCGCAAGAATCCACTGACTCAGCATCGACGCGCTCCTCTATAAAGAGTCGAAAATCGGCCAGTCATTAGTAGTCGAAAAAACGGCGCCTCGCTCGGAGGTGGTGGAGCGACGGATTGCCAAATGCCAAATCGCAGGCAAAAAAAATCCCAAGCAGCTGATGGAAGCTTGGGATTTAAAAATGCATAAACCGTGGTGGTGAACGCGAGGCAGATGTTACTTAAGTTCACAACCACCAACAAGGCTTTTTCGATAACCGGTTGGAGAAAAAAATCTGTAAGTCTTTCATTAGCCACATTTTTTTAACGAAAAATCAGTAAAACAACCGTCTGCCAGCCGATGAAAGCCGGAGTCGAATGCAATCACCCCCCCGGGGACAACAGAAAATTGTTTCAGTTTTATGCTTCAGAAAATATTTTTCCCGTAGAATATCCACCTGAACAGAAACAGATCGAAAATCAGGTCAAGGAAGAATTCGTGGGACGCATTACCGCTGCTGTATGGCCTCTACTTTCCATCTTCGCTTTCTCCGCCAGTGCAATTGCTGCACAGGACGATTACTACGCGGGCTACTCTATCGTGAGTGTTGATGGCGACATGCCGATCCGCACCGTGATAGTGAAGCGGGTCAGTCAGGATTTCGTTTCCTATCGCGGCTTTCAATTCGATTGCACCAATCAGGCGCTGAGTCAGAGCGGATTCTATAACGCCCCTGATCTGGCTCTTGGCGAATTGGCCAAGGCTACGCCTTCGTCAGGCAACTACACATTCATGACTGACCGCGCCCGCGCTAAAGCTTGTGACATCGAGAGCTCGCAAACTCTAGGTGGACTGAATCAGCCGCAGCCTCAAGGACCTTCCTGAATCTGCTCGCAAATCCACCCCGGCGTGACATGAATCAGCACAGTTTGCTCGAGTGACTGCCCGGAATGGCTGATCAGGCCCAATCTGATCAGCCATTCGCCAAAATCAACAGCCAGACGAAACCGGAGCCATCGCCATTTTCCGCGCCATGGGCTTCGCCAAGTACGCCGCCGCTATCTAAGCCCCACCCCACCGAACCGATCAAATTATCATCTCAGCCAGTCGACCTTCTGACGACGTATGAAGGGCTGTTCCATGCCGTTTGCTGCAAATGAAAAAGGAACGCACTGAGCGGAAGATGTGTTCGGTGGTCGCCTGCTTGAAGTTTGCCCAAACATCAGACAACAAAAAAGGGCTCACCTTTCGGTGAGCCCTTCCAGACCGCCCAGCAGAGCGGATTTTGTTTGGTAGGCGCGATTGGACTCGAACCAACGACCCCCACCATGTCAAGGTGGTGCTCTAACCAACTGAGCTACGTGCCTGCTGTGAGGCGGCATTCTACGGAATTCCGGAGGGGTGTCAACACCTTTTTTTCACCTAACCCTATGAATATGCAAAATATTTAATTTCGCCTCAGCGACGAAGATTTTCCGGTGGCTGGCGGAGGTTTTTCAACTCGGGTAGGATCGACGCACTCGTAAAATATATTAAACAGAGGCGGCAGGATGGCGAACACCCAATACCCAGAGTCTTATTACGCTGCCTCGGCCAATGCCGTACCACCACGCCCTGTGCTGCAGGATGATGTGGAGACGGACGTCTGTGTGATCGGCGCCGGGTATACCGGGCTGTCGTCCGCCCTGTTCCTGTTGGAGAACGGTTTTCGCGTAACCGTGCTGGAAGCGGCGAAAGTCGGTTTCGGCGCCTCGGGCCGAAACGGTGGGCAGATCGTCAACAGCTATAGCCGCGACATCGACGTCATTGAACGCACGGTCGGCCCCAAGCAGGCGCAACTGCTCGGCGAAATGGCCTTTGAAGGCGGCCGGATCATTCGCGAGCGCGTGGCCAGATACAACATCCAGTGCGACCTGAAAGACGGCGGTGTATTCGCCGCCCTTTCCGCCAGACAAATGGGGCACCTGGAATCGCAAAAGCGCCTGTGGGAACGCTTCGGCCACACCCAGCTGGAATTGATGGATCAACGCCGCATCCGTGAAGTGGTGGGTTGCGATCAGTACGTCGGTGGCATGCTCGATATGAGCGGCGGCCACATCCATCCGCTGAACCTGGCGCTCGGTGAAGCGGCGGCAGTCGAGTCTCTCGGCGGCACCATCTATGAGCAATCACCTGCCGTGCGCATCGAGCGCGGCGCCAGTCCGGTTGTGCATACGCCGCAGGGCAAGGTCAGGGCCAGGTTCATCATCGTCGCCGGCAACGCCTACCTCGGTAATCTGGTACCGGAACTGGCGGCCAAATCGATGCCGTGCGGTACTCAGGTGATCACCACCGAGCCGCTGGGCGATGAGCTGGCAAAGGCGCTGTTGCCGCAGGATTATTGCGTGGAGGACTGCAACTATCTCCTCGACTACTATCGCCTGACCGCCGACAAGCGTTTGATCTTCGGTGGCGGCGTGGTTTACGGCGCTCGCGATCCGGCGAACATCGAAGCGATCATTCGCCCCAAGATGCTCAAGGCGTTCCCGCAACTCAAGAATGTGAAGATCGACTACGCCTGGACCGGCAACTTCCTGCTGACCCTGTCGCGCTTGCCGCAAGTCGGTCGCCTGGGCGACAACATCTATTACTCGCAGGGTTGTAGCGGTCACGGCGTCACCTACACGCACCTGGCGGGCAAGGTCCTCGCCGAAGCGTTGCGCGGTCAGGCCGAGCGTTTTGATGCCTTTGCCGACCTGCCGCACTACCCGTTCCCCGGCGGGCAGTTGCTGCGCACACCGTTTGCCGCGCTGGGCGCCTGGTATTACGGGTTGCGGGATAAGTACGGCCTATAAACACCATTGTGGCGAGGGGATTTATCCCCGTCGGGGGTGCGCAGCGCCCCTCTCTTGAGCAGGAGGGGACTGCTGCGCAGTCCAACGGGGATAAATCCCCTCGCCACAGTAGATTCAGCAAGGCTTTGGATCAGAGCTGATCCCGAGCGATCCCGCTGCGAATCCGCAGGATATCTGCCAGCACCGCCAGCGCAATTTCCGCCGGGGTCTTGCTGCCGAGGTTGAGGCCGATCGGCGCATGAATCCGTGCCAGCTCCGCCTCACTCAAGCCACCAATGCGGCGCAAACGCTCGAAGCGTTTTTGCGACGTTTGCAGCGATCCCATCACACCGATGTAAAACGCCTCGGTGCGCACCGCTTCCATCATTGCCAGATCGTCGATACGCGGATCGTGAGTCAGCGCCACCACTGCCGTGTCGCGATGGCAGCCACCGTCGGCAATGAACACCGAAGGCAACTGCCGACGGACCTCCACGCCATTGAGCACCACACCTTCAAGCACTTCATCACGCGGATCGCACAGAATCACTTCGAAGCCGAGCCCTACAGCAAACTCGGCACAGGCCTGCGCCACACTGGAGTAGCCAGCGAGCAACAAACGCTGTGCTGCACCAATACGGATGCGCACCCGATCGATCTCACGCTCGATCCGCGCGCCCTGCTCGCGATCAGCGAACAGAGCGCGAGCACCGCTGGCCAGATCGACTTCGCGAAGCAGACGACGCTGCCCCAGCAGCGCCGACTCCAGTTCACGCAGATGCGCCTGCACCGCGCAGTCGGCGTCAAGTTTCTCAACCAGCACATCAAGAATGCCGCCGCAAGGCAGACTGACCCGCGAACGCGGATCATCCCCTTCGCCGTAACGCACGACGCTTACTGCTTCGAGAAATGCACCTTCGGCGACGCGCTGAAGAAAATCCTCCTCAACGCAACCGCCCGACAGCGAACCGATCCACTGCCCGCCTTCGTTCACCGCGAGCAGCGAACCCGGCGCGCGCGGTGCCGAGCCGTAAGTGGTCAGCACCGTGCACAGCCAGATTCGCTGCCCGGCCACCGACCATTCCAGCGCCCGACGCACCACTTGCAGATCGAGATGCTGCATATCAGTGGGCCTTGTGCTCGACGCTCGGCGCGTCGGCTTGCAGCTTCTGCACTTCGCTCACCGCCAGTTCAGCGCCCTGCCCGCCCCAACCCTGACGCAGGTAGTTGAGCAGATCGGTCAATTGCTCAGGACTGAGCTTTTCAGCAAAACCCGGCATCGGCTGCATGTGTTCGAACCCGGAAAACTTCTGTTCGCCGATACCATCCTCGATCACTCGCAACAGATTGCGCGGATCTTCCAGACGCAACGTCGTGTTGCCACGCATGGCCACGGCGATGTGCGGTTTGCCTTCACCGCCAGCCGCGTGACAACCGGCGCAGACGTTCAGGTATTCCTGACGGCCGCGCTGAGCACTCGGACTGAGCTTGTCCAGCGGCACTTCGACGAGCTCTTTGGCTGGCGGCGGTTGCTCGCCAAGGAGGAACGTCGCCATTGCCGCCAGATCCGTATCGCTCAGCCCCTGAGTGCTGTTGTGAAACACCGGGAACATCTCGTTGAACATCGTCCCTTGCGCGCTCATGCCGTGCTTGAGAAACGTGCTCAGATCCTGCTGATTCCAGCCGCGCGCGGCCAGGTCGGTGGCCAGCAGGCTCGGCGCGAGATAACCATTGAGAATGCCGCCGGTCATGCGCTTGTCCATTTGCATCGCACCGGGCAGGCCGCGTGGCGTATGGCATTCGCCGCAGTGACCGAGAACGTCGACCATGTACTGGCCGCGCTTCCACGCCGCACTTTTGCCTTCCGCCGATTCCAGCTTGACGTCTTTGCCGTAGAGCATGTTCCAGCCCGTCAGGCCCAGACGCACATTGAACGGAAAGCTCAGGCTGGTCACCGGCGCGGCGCGTTCGATCGGCTCGATGGTTTTCAGATACGCGTGAATCGCATCGGAATCGGCGCGCGGCATCAGGTGATAAGAGGTGTACGGCATCGCTGGATACAAATTCGCACCGTCGCGCCGCTTGCCTTCGGTCAGCGCAGCGAAGAACTCGTCATCGCTGTACAGACCGATGCCGTGCTCTTTGCTCGGGGTGATGTTGGTGCCGTAGATCGTGCCGAATGGCGAGACGATCGGCAGGCCGCCGGCATAGGGCGCGCCACCCGGTGCGGTGTGGCAGGCCATGCAGTCAGCGGCGCGGGCGAGGTATTCGCCGCGCTTGATCTGATCGTCGGCGTGGGCCGCCATAAGCGGCGCAGCCAGTCCGACCGCGAGGGCCAGGCGGGTCAGTAAACGCTTCATGCTCAACCCTCCTTGACCAGACCGAGATCGGTCAGCACGTTGCGCGTGGCGTTGTAATAACGCACGTAGCCGGTGCAGCGGCAGACGTGATGGCCGAGGCTGTCCTCGATCACCTGTTCCAGCTGACTTTTGACGATCGGCTGGCGCTGCAGCTTCTCGACCAACACCGTCGCGGCGTGGACGAAGCCTGGCGCGCAGTAGCTGCACTGGAAGGCAAACTCGTCGACAAAGCGCTGCTGGATCGGATTGAGCTCGGTGACCTGGCCTCGCTCATCGCGAGTGGCGTGACCTTCGATGGTGCGAACTTTCTTGCCCTCGAAGTAATGCGCGCCGGTGATGCAGGTGCGCACTTCTTCGCTGGTACCGTCGGGGTTGTCTACGATCACCACGCAGGCGTGGCAGATGCCCTGACCGCAGCCAAGCCGCGAGCCGGTGAGGTTTTTGTATTCGTGCAGGTAGTCGATCATCGGCAGGTCATCAGGGATGTCCACCGGGCCGACGGATTGACCATTGAGGGTCAGTTGAAGCGGACGGTTAGCCATTGAGGGCCTCCTTGATGCGCGCAGCGGTGATAGGCAAGTCACGAACACGTTTACCAATGGCGTGCGCCACGGCGTTACCGATGGCACCGACAATCGGGATCATCACCACTTCGGCGATGCCCTTGGACGGATCGCTCGGCGACAGCGGCGGCAGGATCTCCGCGGTCTGCTTCCACACCGCAACGTGACGCGCCATCGGCAGGCGGTAACGGTTGAAGTTCCAGTCACCCTCCCCCGGCCCGCCTTCGTACAACGGCATCTCTTCCATCAGCGCATGACCAATACCCATGGCGATGCCACCTTCAAGTTGGCCCTTGACCAACTCTTCAACCAGCACGCGACCGCACTCGATCCACGAATGGTGGTTGAGCACCTCGACTTCCGCCGAGCCTTTATTGACCTTCAACTCGACCAGCGTCGCGACCGGGCTGTAATAGGTCACGGCAGCGTTGTTCAACTGCACTACCGGGTAGTTGACGTTCTGCCGATCAAGCAAGTGGAAGCCGGCGCTGTTCATCTGCGCTTTCTTCGCTTGCGGCGCGCCATCGCCGTATTTCACCGCCAGACCGTCGAGCGGCAGGCGCTCGCGCACGCCGTCGATGCTGTACTCGGCCTCGGCCCAGCTCCAGCGGTTGAAACCATGCACCGTGGCGCCCGTCACCAGACCGCGATCGTGGGCACGCTTGGCCAGCTCTTCGAAACTCAGCGGCTGCATGCCGTTGGCGGTCAGCTTGCCGTCGACCCAATGCGCATCTTCGCGGCGCACCACGTAAGGGTTGGCTTGGCCGCCGTACGGACCCTGACGCCAGATCTCCAGCGCCGCCGGCCACAAGCCGTGGTTGAACAGCACGCGTGCCGCTTCACGGGTCGCGTGGCTGAAGTAATAGGCGGAGTTGGTCGCCGAAGACGCCGACGCCAGCTTGCCGACCCAGCGCGGGTTGCGCAGCAGATTGTCCTGCTCGGCCTGACTCATGATGTAAGGGTTGCCGCTGGTGATCAGCTGCATTTCCTGCCATTCGGTTTCGCCGGTCTTCACCTCATGCGCGGGGCTGCCGAGGAAATCGGCGACGACCAGGGCTTGCGAGGTGGACATGCCGGTACCGATTTCGATGCCGATGTGGCGCAGGGTGATGCGCCCGTCAGCGGTGAATTCGATGCTGGCCATCGGCGCTTCGGAGCCGGTGCCGAAGTCTTTCTGGCAGATGGCGAAACCGACGCCGTACCAGTTATCCGGGTCTGCCGCTTCACGTTGTTGCTTGATCGTGTCGCGATTTTTCCAGACTTCGTGCACCGAGGCCTTGTCGAGAATTTCGTGCAGGCGCAGTGCACCGGCCGGGACTGCGCCCTGGGTGTTTTTCATGCCGGAACGCAGGGCATTCCTGCGGCGCAAGTCGATAGCGTCGACACCCAGGCGATTGGCGATCTCATCGACCATCATTTCGGTGGCCGCCATGCTTTGCAGGGTGCCATAACCGCGCATCGAACCCGCCTCGACCGCGCGCGAGTGATACGCGGTGACTTGCAGGTCGTTCTGCGGCATGTAGTAGATCGACTGCGCAGCCGTGGCGCCAACCGCCGCCACCGATGGGCTGTAGTTGACCCGACCGCCGCCGTCGACGCTCATTTCTGCACGGAAAATCTTGAAGGTGTAGTCGTTCTTGTCCACGGCCAACTGGTAGCGGATGTCGAACGGGTGACGCTTGATGCCGCTCTGGAATTGCTCATAGCGGTCGTTGGCCAGACGCACCGGCACACCGGCGCCGTACAGCGCGGCCAGGGCTGCGTAGTAGACGAAAATGTTGTGGTCTTTGGAGCCATAGCCGACGGTGTAGCCCGGGTGCATGTTCAGGTTGGCCAGGCCGAAACGCGACGGCCCGATCATCTTCGCGGTCTCGGTCGCGACTTCCAGCGGGCATTGCGTCGCCACGACGAAATGCAGGGTTTTGGTTTTCGGGTCGTACCAGCCGTTGCCGTTGTCCGGCTCGAGGGCGGCCGGTTCGATCGACGGCGTCTTGTAGCGCTCATCGAACACCAGCCAGTTGTCTGGCGGCGTGTCGATTTCCTGCTTCATGCGGTCGGCGTAGAACAGGCCGCGCTCGGTGAGGTTGCCATGAAGGTTCGGCGATGCATTCCACACTGGACGGCGGTTCTTCAGCATCGGAAACAGGATCGAATCCTTGAGGCTGGCGAATTCGTCTTCGTCCGCCGAAGTCGCGCCGCCGACGCGCACGTAGCGGAAGCTGCCGTAGGGGTCGCCTTCGTAGAACGGCACTTTGGCGCCGTAACGAATCGCTTTGTCATTGAATTTGAGTTGATTCTTGGCCTGACGGAAACGCTCGAAGTCGTTCCAGATCAGAATCGCTACCGGGTGCCCGATGAACATCGGCACTTTGCCTTCTGGCAGCAATGGATCAGGCGCGTGCTCTTCGGGGAAGACGATACCGTCCTTGTCCAGATCGGCAGCGGTAACGATGCGGTCCGGCTGCAGATCAGCGCCGAGCCACGACAGGTCGTAACCTGCGTAGATACGGTCGGCCTTGATGGTTTTCAGCAGCATGGCGTGGCCTTGTTGCTCAGGCCAGCCTGGCATGTCCTTGGCGCGGATGTCGCGGGCAAACACCTTGCTGCCGCAGACCTTGGACAAGGCATCGTTACGGGCGCGCGCCTTGCCATTGTTGCCGAGCCACTGCTCGGACGGCACGGTCACGCTGTTTTCCATCAAGGCGGCCAGCGCCTGGCTGCTCAATGGCGTGAGCGTCACGCTCACACCCGCTACCAGCCCGCCCTGAAGGAACGAGCGCCGGGATATTTCACGGTTGGACATGGATCATCCTCTGGGCGGTTATAGGTCCGCCCTTGTGGTTATCTACTGGGGATCTCGAGTCTTGCAGAAGCTCTTTCTGGCGAAGCAAAGAGCTGTGTTGACAGTGCAAAGCTGACCGAAAGGTTAACTTTAAAGGTTTCTACGCCCACAGCAAACAACCAGTTACAAAAACCTGACTAAATAATCAAAAAAATCAATGCGACGTGGCACCGCAGGAGGCTTGCAGAGATTCTTGTAGGAGCTGTCGAGTGAAACGAGGCTGCGATCTTTTGATCTGGATTTTTTAAGAGCAAGATCAAAAGATCGCAGCGTGCCGCAGCTCCTACAGGAGGATTTGCGCAGGAGTTCGAGAGGGGAATAGCCAAACTTCAGACACAAAAAACCCCGGTCTTTCGACCAGGGTCTTTGCTATCGATCCGATTCAGCCGATGGCTGGTGTCGGCGCTTCAAGGCGTTCAGTGGTCCTTGAAACAGATATGGCGCAGCGGACGGGACTCGAACCCGCGACCCCCGGCGTGACAGGCCGGTATTCTAACCGACTGAACTACCGCTGCGCGTAACACTTGAAACGAATGGTGGGTGATGACGGGATCGAACCGCCGACATTCTGCTTGTAAGGCAGACGCTCTCCCAGCTGAGCTAATCACCCGTTTGCATCTCCGAGGCCGCGAAATTTACGCAGGTGGCGAAGCTAAGTCAATAGCAGGATTGGAGTTTTTTTCAAAAAGGGGTTCAAGCTTCAAGCTTCAAGAAAAGGATGATCACCTAAAACAGGCACACCAGCGTCTTGCTTTAACTTGAAGCTTGCAGCTTGCAGCTCGAAGCTGCCTTTCACTGCTCGTAGATCATTTTCTTGGTCATGCCGCCGTCGACGACAAATTCCTGCCCGGTGACAAACCCGGCATTCCTCGACAGCAACCACGCCACCATCGCCGCCACGTCTTCGACCGTCCCCACCCTGCCCGCCGGATGCTGAGCGTGATCGGCATCGGCCAAAGGCTCGGCGCGACGCACCGAGGGATCACGCGCATCAATCCAGCCAGGACTGACTGCGTTCACGCGGATTTCCGGTCCAAGGCTGATTGCCAGCGCATGGGTCAGCGCCAACAGCCCGCCCTTGCTCGCCGCATACGCCTCGGAGTCCGCCTCCGACTGTCGCGCGCGGGTCGAGGCCAGGTTGACGATCGAACCGTTGTGCGCACGCAGATACGGCGCACAGTGCTTGGCCAGCAACATCGGCCCGCTCAGATTCACTGCCAGCACCCGATTCCAGTACGCCAGATCGAGGCTTTCCAGGGTGATGTTGTGTGGATCGGCCACCGCCGCGTTGCAGACCAATGCATCAAGGCGACCAAACTGCCCCAACACCTCGGCCACGCCCAGCGCGACCTGATTTTCGTCCGCGACGTCCATGGCGATGAACCAGGCGTTCTCGCCGAGCACCTTCGCCACTTTCGAACCACGCACCCGATCAAGATCGGTCAGCACCACCTGCCAGCCTTCGCTGATCAGCCAGGCGGCAATTCCAAGGCCGATACCGCGCGCAGCGCCAGTGACCAGCGCCACGCGGCCATGGGTGTTGGCCGCGGGTGTGGACAACTCGATCACAATGCCGCCAGACCGCGCGCCAGATCAGCCTGCAGGTCAGCCACATCTTCCAGACCGACCGCAACGCGGATCAGACTGTCACGAATGCCTGCCGCTTCACGCTCCTGTGGCGCCAGACGGCCGTGGGAGGTGGTGCTTGGATGGGTGATCGTGGTTTTGCTGTCGCCAAGGTTGGCGGTGATCGAAATCAACCGCGTGGCATCGATAAAGCGCCAGGCGCCTTCTTTGCCGCCCTTGACCTCGAAGCTGACCACCGCACCAAAACCCTTCTGCTGGCGCTGGGCCAACTCGTGCTGCGGATGGCTCTTCAGACCGGCGTAATGGACCTTCTCGATGCCGTCCTGCTGCTCCAGCCATTCGGCCAGCGCCTGAGCGTTGGCGCAATGCGCTTTCATGCGCAGGTTGAGGGTCTCGAGGCCTTTGAGGAAGATCCACGCGTTGAACGGGCTGAGGGTCGGCCCGGCGGTCCGCAGAAAACCCACCACTTCTTTCATCTGTTCACCGCGACCGGCAACAACGCCGCCCATGCAGCGGCCCTGACCGTCGATGAACTTGGTCGCCGAGTGCACGACAATATCCGCGCCGAGCTTCAGCGGCTGCTGCAACGCCGGGGTGCAGAAGCAGTTGTCGACCACCAGCTGCGCGCCCTTGGCATGAGCGATTTCTGCCAGCGCGGCGATATCCACCAGTTCGGCCAACGGATTGGACGGCGATTCGACAAAAAGCAGTTTGGTGTTGGATTTGATTGCCGCATCCCAGGCCAACAGATCGGCCAGCGGGACGTAATCGACTTCGACGCCGAAGCGCTTGAAATACTTCTCGAACAGGCTGATGGTCGAGCCGAACACGCTGCGCGACACCAGCACGTGATCGCCCGCACTGCACAGGCTCATCACCACCGCCATGATCGCGGCCATGCCGGTGGCCGTGGCGACGGCCTGCTCGGCGCCTTCCAGCGCGGCGATGCGCTCTTCGAATGCGCGCACGGTCGGGTTGGTGTAACGCGAGTAGACGTTGCCCGGCACTTCGCCGGCAAAGCGCGCCGCCGCATCGGCAGCGGTGCGGAACACATAGCTGGAGGTGAAGAACATCGGATCACCGTGCTCGCCTTCCGGCGTGCGGTGCTGACCGGCACGGACGGCCAGGGTATCGAACGCTACGCCTTCGAGGTCGCTGTCCAGCCGACCGGCATCCCATTCCTGACTCATGCTGTCTCTCCTTTGTTCACGAACAATAAATATCAGATACAAAACCGGCCCCTCAGGGCCGGTGGAAACTCAGTTGTTGTACAGATCGATGATCGCACTGACTGCCTGGGTCTTGACCTTCGAGGCATCGTTGCGCGCCTGTTCGATCTTGTTCAGGTAAGCCTCGTCGACGTCACCAGTCACGTACTTGCCGTCGAACACCGCACAATCGAAGTGCTCGATCTTGATCTTGCCGCCACCGACCGCTTCGATCAAGTCAGGCAAGTCCTGATAGATCAGCCAGTCAGCGCCGATCAGATCGGCCACGTCCTGAGTCGAACGGTTGTGCGCGATCAGTTCGTGAGCGCTCGGCATGTCGATACCGTAGACGTTGGGGAAGCGCACCGCTGGTGCCGCCGAGCAGAAGTAGACGTTTTTCGCGCCGGCTTCGCGGGCCATCTGGATGATCTGCTTGCAAGTGGTGCCGCGCACGATCGAGTCATCGACCAGCATCACGTTCTTGCCGCGGAATTCCAGCTCGATGGCGTTGAGCTTCTGGCGTACCGACTTCTTGCGCGCAGCCTGGCCCGGCATGATGAAGGTGCGACCGATGTAGCGGTTCTTGACGAAGCCTTCGCGGAATTTCACACCCAGGTGATTGGCCAGCTCCAGCGCGGCAGTACGGCTGGTGTCCGGAATAGGGATGACCACGTCGATGTCGTGCTCAGGGCGCTCGCGCAGGATCTTTTCGGCAAGCTTCTCGCCCATGCGCAGACGTGCCTTGTACACCGACACGCCGTCGATGATCGAGTCCGGACGCGCCAGGTAGACGTGTTCGAAAATGCACGGGGTCAGCGAAGGGTTGGTTGCGCACTGACGGGTGTGCAGCTTGCCATCTTCGGTGATGTACACCGCTTCGCCTGGCGCGAGATCGCGGATCAGCGTGAAACCGAGCACGTCCAGGGAAACGCTTTCCGAGGCAATCATGTACTCGACGCCTTCGTCGGTGTGACGCTGGCCAAACACGATCGGGCGGATGCCGTGCGGATCGCGGAAACCGACGATGCCGTAACCGGTGACCATCGCCACAACGGCGTAACCACCCACGCAACGGTTGTGCACGTCGGTCACGGCGGCGAACACGTCTTCTTCGGTCGGCTGCAGCTTGCCGCGCTGGGCCAGCTCGTGGGCGAACACGTTGAGCAGCACTTCCGAGTCGGAACTGGTGTTGACGTGACGCAGATCGGATTCGTAGATCTCTTTGGCCAACTGTTCAACGTTGGTCAGGTTACCGTTGTGCGCCAAGGTGATGCCGTACGGCGAGTTGACGTAGAACGGCTGGGCTTCGGCCGACGTCGAGCTGCCGGCAGTCGGGTAACGGACGTGGCCGATACCCATGTGGCCGACCAGACGCTGCATGTGACGCTGCTGGAACACGTCACGCACCAGGCCATTATCCTTGCGCAGGAACAACCGGCCATCATGGCTGGTCACGATACCGGCAGCGTCCTGGCCGCGGTGCTGGAGCACGGTTAGCGCGTCATACAGCGCCTGATTGACGTTCGACTTACCGACGATACCGACGATGCCACACATGCGACGCAACCCCTACTTAATGGATCTGAACTGAACAGCACTCACTGAGGCGTTTTCGCCGTCGGCAAGAGCTGCTCCTTGAACGGAATCTCAGCGGGTACGCTGATTCCGCTGGCAAGCCACTGACTGCTCCACCCGAGTATCAGGTTTTTGGACCAGTCGGCGACCAATAGAAACTTGGGCACGAGCTGTGATTCTTTCCACCACCCGTCCTGCTGTACCGGCCCCAGGCTCAACAGCCCGACCGCCACGACCACCAGCAACACGCCACGCGCTGCGCCGAAGGCCATGCCGAGGAATCGATCGGTCCCGGACAACCCGGTGACGCGAACCAACTCGCCGATAAGATAATTGATCATTGCGCCCACGATCAGTGTGGCGACAAACATGATGGCACAGCCCGCGATCACGCGAGCCGATGGGGTTTCGATGTATCCGGCGAGGTACTCGGACAGTGAGCCACCAAACATCCAGGCAACCGCTCCTGCGATGATCCAGGTCAGCAGCGATAACGCTTCCTTTACGAAGCCGCGGCTCAGACTGATCAATGCGGAGATGGCGATGATTGCAACGATCGCCCAGTCAACCCAGGTAAATGGCACAGTGCAGCCTACAGACGGATAAGGCGGCGCATTTTAGCAGAGCGCATGGCTGTCGGTAAGCTGCGATTGTCAGTGCTTTTCAATCGAGGTGATAGATTTCAGCCACGTTCAGGCTGAAAACGGACAACGAAGCCCTTGAGGTTCTGTTGACGGCTCAGCAGATCACGCAGACGATCGGCCTCGGCACGCTCGATCAGCGGACCGACGAACACCCGGTTCTTGCCATCGGCCGAACGAATGTAGGCGTTATAACCCTGGCTGCGCAGGTTCTTCTGCAGGCTTTCGGCGCTGGCGCGGCTCGACAGACTGGCCAGTTGCACCGACCAGCTCACCGACAGACCGTTGGCATCGACGCGGCTCTGCGTGGTGTCAGGCTTGCTGGTTGTGGAGGCGATTGGCTGAGCCGGCGCCGGAATCGGCTTGGCCACCGGTGGCGGCGTTGCCGGGCGGGCAATCTGCGCCGGGATGGTCGGTGCCGGGGCGGCCGGAGCAGCAGCCGGAGCAGCAGGCACCGTTTCTTCAACGACCTCTTCGTCCGTTGGCACCGGCTCTTGTGGCAAAGCCTGGGGCTCAGGCACGGCGACCGGTTCCATTTGCACTTGCGGCATGGCCGAAGGCTGAGGCGCCGCCGGGGCCTCGACGGTCACCTGACGCTGCTCGTCCTGACGGGAAAACAGCATCGGCAGGAAGATCACCGCCAGCGCCACCAGCACCAGCGCGCCAACCATGCGCTGCTTGTACGCTTTATCCAGCAAAGCCATTTGCCGCTTCCTCCGTGGAGCGCCGGGCCAGCCATTCAAGGGCCTCGGCGACACAATAAAATGATCCGAACAAGAGAATCTCGTCGTCGCTGGTTGCTATAGCGCACTGCCCTTCCAGAGCGGCCGCAACGCTGGCGTAAGACGTAACCGAAGCACCAAGGTTCTGCAGCGCTGCCTCAAGCTCAGCTACGGGACGCGCGCGCGGCGAATCCAGCGGCGCGACAGCCCAATGCGCGACACTAGCATTCAATTCGCCAACAACACCATCCAGATCCTTGTCCGCCAGCAATCCGAATACCACCAGACGCTTGCCAACCGGCGGCCGCGCAGCCAGCCGTCGCGCGAGATATTCAGCGGCATGCGGATTGTGACCGACATCCAGCAACAGGTTCAGGCGCTTGCCGTTCCATTCGAACGAACGACGATCGAGGCGCCCGACCACGCGCGTCGCCTGCAACGCCGCGACAATCTGTTCGGCATTCCACGGCAAATCTGTCAGCAGATAGGCTTGCAGCGCCAGCGCGGCGTTTTCCATCGGCAGATCGAGCAGCGGCAAGTCGCGCAACTCGACCACTTGGCCTAGGGCATCGGTGCCGCGCCACTGCCAATGCTGCTCGGTGATGCCAAGATCGAAATCGCGTCCACGCAGGAAGAACGGGCAAGCCAGTTCGTGCGCCTTGTCGAGCAGTGGTTGCGGAGGATTCAGGTCGCCACACAGAGCAGGCTTGCCCTGGCGGAAGATACCGGCCTTCTCGAAGGCGACGGATTCGCGGGTGTCGCCCAGATAATCGGCGTGATCGACACCAATGCTGGTGACCAGCGCGATGTCGGCATCGACCACATTGACCGTGTCCAGACGCCCGCCCAACCCGACTTCAAGCACCACAGCATCAAGCGCGGACTGTTGGAACAGCCAGAACGCCGCCAGGGTGCCCATTTCGAAGTAAGTCAGGGAAGTCTCGCCGCGGCCCGCCTCGACCGCAGCAAAGGCCTCGCACAGCTGGGCGTCAGTGGCTTCGACGCCATTGAGTTGCACCCGCTCGTTGTAACGCAGCAGGTGCGGAGAATTGTAGACACCAACGCTCAGGCCCTGCGCACGCAGCAAAGAAGCCACGAACGCGCAGGTCGAACCCTTGCCGTTGGTGCCGGTGACCGTGATCACCCGAGGCGCCGGCTGGCCCAGCCCCATGCGGGACGCTACCTGTTGCGAACGCTCCAGGCCCATGTCGATGGCCGACGGATGCAACTGCTCGAGGTAGGCGAGCCATTCACCAAGGGTGCGCTGGGTCATACGTTGGCAGGCACCGGCGGCACTACAATCGGCTCGATCGGCGCGGCGACAAATTTCGGCGTCGGCTTGCCGGTCATCTGCGCCAGCAGGTTGCCCAGACGCGGGCGCAGTTCCTGACGGTGGATGATCATGTCGATGGCGCCGTGCTCCAGCAGGAATTCGCTGCGCTGGAAGCCTTCCGGCAGTTTCTCGCGTACGGTCTGCTCGATTACCCGCGGACCAGCAAAACCGATCAGGGCCTTCGGCTCGCCAACAATGACATCACCAAGCATCGCCAGGCTAGCCGACACGCCGCCGTAGACCGGGTCGGTCAGTACGGAAATGAACGGAATGCCCTCTTCACGCAGACGCGCCAGCACGGCCGAAGTCTTGGCCATTTGCATCAGCGAGATCAACGCTTCCTGCATGCGCGCACCACCGGAGGCGGCGAAGCAGATCATCGGGCAGCGGTTTTCCAGTGCGTAGTTGGCAGCGCGCACGAAGCGCTCACCGACGATGGCGCCCATGGAACCGCCCATGAAGTTGAATTCGAATGCCGAAACCACCACCGGCATGCCCAGCAAGGTACCGCTGACCGAGATCAGCGCGTCTTTTTCGCCGGTCTGCTTCTGCGCAGCAACCAGACGATCCTTGTACTTCTTGCCGTCGCGGAATTTCAGACGGTCAACCGGCTCCAGATCGGCGCCCAGTTCGTTGCGACCTTCCGGGTCGAGGAAAATGTCGATGCGCGCACGTGCGCCGATGCGCATGTGGTGGTTGCACTTGGGGCAAACGTCCAGGGTCTTTTCCAGCTCCGGACGGTACAACACCGCCTCGCAGGATGGGCATTTGTGCCACAGACCTTCAGGCACCGAGCTCTTCTTGACCTCCGAGCGCATGATCGAAGGGATCAGTTTGTCTACTAACCAGTTGCTCATGCTTTCTTTCTCCAGTACCGGCGGCCCGAACGCTCTGGTTCGCAGCCCCGCGTATGCCCTTGAGCTAAATTCATGTGTGTGGCGATGGTTGACGAAGCGTCGCGGTCAGCGCGAAACATGACCTGCGTACGATTCAGCAACCCTCAGCCGCGCCTGCTTTGTGCAAGTGCATTGATGGACGGCGGCAGACTGCCAGCCGTCACATCGACGACGTATTGCCGCGCACCGCGTTGATGAATGCGCGAATCTTGTGATGATCCTTGATGCCTTTGCTCGCCTCTACTCCGCCGCTGACGTCAACCGCGTAAGGCTTGACCCGTGCTACCGCGTCGGCCACGTTCTCCGGCGTCAGGCCGCCGGCCAGAATCAGCGGCTTGCTCAAGTGTTGCGGAATCAGTGACCAGTCAAACGCCTCGCCGGTTCCACCGGGCACCCCTTCGACATAAGTGTCCAGCAGCACGCCACTGGCGCCGGGAAAGGCATCGCAGGCTGCAGCAATGTCATCGCCAGCCTTGACCCGCAGCGCCTTGATGTACGGACGATGCCAGCCTTCGCATTCCTCCGCGCTTTCGTCACCATGGAACTGCAGCAGATCCAGCGGTACCGCATCGAGGATTTCTCCCAGCTCGCAACGACTGGCATTGACGAACAGCCCGACGGTGGTGACGAACGGCGGCAACGCTTTGATGATCGCCCGCGCCTGCTGCACGTTCACCGCTCGTGGGCTCTTGGCGTAGAACACCAGGCCGATCGCATCGGCGCCGGCTTCGACGGCGGCCAGCGCATCTTCTATGCGGGTAATGCCGCAGATCTTGCTGCGAACGGCAGACATGTCAGGAAAACCTCAAGGCAAAATCCGAGAACGTCCCGGATGGTAACAAAAGCGTTCGAGGGCGTCAGCCGTCAAGTTCGGAGAAACCCGTAAGGAAATGTGGCCCGATAA
>NZ_RAZO01000423.1:15006-16237 GCF_004307535.1 Pseudomonas sp. Sample_9 | reverse complement strand
CGAGGGCGTCAGCCGTCAAGTTCGGAGAAACCCGTAAGGAAATGTGGCCCGATAAAGCGCTCGGGCAACGGGAATTCGTCGTGGTACTCGACCTGCACCAGATACAACCCGTACGGATGCGCCGTCACTCCGCCAGAACGCCGCTCGCGGCTTTCCAGCACTTCCTTCATCCACTCCACCGGGCGCTCACCGGCACCGATGGTCATCAGCACACCGGCAATGTTGCGCACCATGTGATGCAGGAAGGCATTGGCACGAATGTCGAGCACGATCATCTTGCCGTGGCGGGTCACGCGCAGGTGATGCATCTTCTTGATCGGCGACTTGGCTTGGCACTGACCGGCCCGGAACGCGCTGAAGTCGTGGGTACCGATCAGGTACTGCGCGGCCTCGGCCATGCGGTCGGCGTCGAGCGGGCGGTGATTCCAGGTGATTTCTTCGTTGAGGTGCGCCGGGCGAATCTGATCGTTGTAGATCACATAGCGATAACGCCGGGCGATGGCTTTGAAGCGCGCATGAAAATGCGCCGGCATGACCCTGGCCCAACTGACGCTGATGTCGTGGGGCAGATTGATGTTGGCGCCCATGACCCAGGCTTTCAGCGAGCGATCAACCTGGGTGTCGAAGTGCACCACTTGGCCGCAGGCGTGAACGCCGGCGTCGGTACGTCCGGCGCATTGCAGGGAGACCGGCGAATTGGCGACTTTCGACAAGGCTTTTTCAAGCTCTTCCTGCACCGTCGCCACACCGGTCAACTGGCGCTGCCAGCCGCTGTAGCGCGAGCCTTTGTACTCAACGCCCAGCGCGACGCGGTAAAAGCCGTCGGGCGCCATTTCGGCGACCGGGTTATCTATGTTTGCCAAGGTGGGACAGCCTGCTGATTTTGCAAAGGCGGCATTATAAGGCGGTGGGCCGGGGATGCCAGAGTTCTCTATCGGCAGTACCGCCGACTTCGCGAGCAGGCTCGCTCCCACATTTGCAATGCATCCCCCTGTGGGAGCGAGCCTGCTCGCGAAAGCAATCGATCAGACACCGCCGAATCCGGCACCAACAAAAACGGCAGCCCCACCGGGCTGCCGCTTGTTGTTTACCGCTGAACTTACGCCAGGTTGGAAAGCATTTCCTTGGCCTCGCCCCGCTGCTTCTCGTCACCCTCGGTCAACACTTCGTTGAGGATGTCACGGGCACCGTCGGCGTCGCCCATGTCGATGTAGGCCTGGGCCAGATCGAG
>NZ_RAZO01000423.1:1216-14906 GCF_004307535.1 Pseudomonas sp. Sample_9 | reverse complement strand
TGTCACGGGCACCGTCGGCGTCGCCCATGTCGATGTAGGCCTGGGCCAGATCGAGCTTGGTCGCTGCTTCGTCAGTGCCGGCGAGGAAGTCGAAATCGTCTTCGCCCAAATCATCACCCAACGCTGCGTCCGCTTCGGTGAAGCTCGGTTCGGCCATGCTTTGCGACAGGCGATCCAGCTCGGCATTGACGTCGTCCAACTCGGCCGAGAAGGCATCCGGCTCAGCAGCCGGGTTGCTGTCCATTTCGTCCGCCAGCGACAGGTCGAAATCGGCTGGCAATTCCAGATCGTCCTGCGGCACGTCGGCGACTACCGGCGTCTCGACCGGCGGCAGATCTTTCACGCCGTCGTCCAGATCCAGCAGGAAGTCATCTTCAGCCAACGTGGCCGGCGATGGTTCGGCGCCGAGATCCATGTCCAGATCGAAGTCCGACAGATCGTCGAGATTGTCTTTCATCTCGGTCTGTTCCTGCAGCACCGAGGCGAAGCTCAGATCGTCTTCGGCCGGAAACGCGTCGAGCTCGACCGGCGCTTCTGGCTCGACCACTGGCGCAGGATCGACCGGGGTGATGTTGTCGAGATCGTCCAGGCTCAAATCGAAGGCTGTGTCCAGATCGTCAGTGGCTGGCTCCGGCGCTGCCGGCTCGTCCTGCAACAGTTCCTTGACGTACTGCGCGTCCAGCTCGGCAGCGACGGCGGCAGCCGCCAGCCCACCGGCAGCGACCACGGCCATGGCCGGGAAGCGGCTTTTCAGCGCTTCGACCTTGGCGAAGTTGTCGCCATTGGCCACCAGTTGACGCTCCTGCGCGACGAACGCATCCCGATCGCCCTGCTGGCCATAGACTTCCATCAACTTCAGGCGCAGATCGCTGCGCTCAGGCTCAAGGCTGACGCCCTCTTCCAGCAGCGCGGCGGCCTGATTCAGGCGACCGGCATTGATGTGCGACTGTGCCTTGTCGAGCACGTCATCAGAGCGTTCACCGGCCGGGGCCACCAGAGGTGCGGCAATCGGCGTGGCCATCACCACCGGAGCAACGACTGGCGCTGGAGTTGGCGCAGGTGCCGGAGCTGGCGTATTGAGTTTGACGCTGGCCGCTGGGGTTTCGAGGCCAGAGAAGCTGCTTTCCGGCAGATCCTGCTCAGCGGAGAACTCTTGCTCTTCAGCCAGAGCGCGGGCCATGCGCAGATGCTTTTCGGCTTCCTGCTGGGCTTTGCGACGACGCGCCAGCAGCAACAGCAGAAGCAGCAGAACCACCGCACCGCCGCCGATCAGGCCGAGCAGGATCGGATTGGTCAGCAGTTCATTGAAGGCTTTGTCGTCATCGGCGGCAGCAGGCGTGGTTTCGACCACCGGCTCGACGACTGGCTCAACCGGGGTTTCCGCTGGCGGCGCGATGGCCGACTCTGGAGTCGGTGAAGCCGCTGCGGCGTCGGCCGGAGTGGCTGGCGGTGTTGCGGCCAGTTCGGCAGTGATCGCCGGCACCGGCGGTACAGCAGCAGTGGCGCCAGGCGCAGCGCCGGCACCAGCGCCGTCGGCCTGCATCTTCGCCAGTTGATTGTTCTTCAGCTCGATCAGCTTTTGCAGCTTGTCCAACTGGCTCTGCAGATCCGCC
Organism: Pseudomonas sp. Sample_9; assembly: GCF_004307535.1. Lineage (NCBI taxonomy): Bacteria > Pseudomonadati > Pseudomonadota > Gammaproteobacteria > Pseudomonadales > Pseudomonadaceae > Pseudomonas > Pseudomonas sp. Sample_9. Next base: position 13,293 of record NZ_RAZO01000423.1, on the reverse strand, counting down.
ATGCGGCTTTTCAGTTCCTCATTGTCACGACGGGTCGTGTCGAGGTTTTCCTGAGTGATTGCCAGTTTGTTGCTCAGCGCCTTGGCGTCGCCGGCCGGGCCTTTCGCACCGGGCTTGGCGCTTTCCGCCGAGACCAGGCTCAGATTGTCCTGAGTGTTGGCCGCTGTACCGGTATTGCCACGACCGCGATTGGTTGCATCCAACTGCTGCTGACCGGTGCCAGGCTTGGCCGCGTAACGACGGCCCTGACGCCACGCTTCGTTCTGCGCCGCCACTTCAGCGATGGCTGCCGACTGTGGCAGCGCCGTGCTTTGTACCGGATCCGGCAGGCGCAGCACCTGGCCGGTTTTCAGACGGTTGATGTTGCCGTCGATAAAGGCATTCGGATTGAGCGCCTGAATCGCCAGCATGGTTTGCTGCACCGAGCCGCCGTTGCGCGCCTTCGCGGCGATTTCCCACAGGGTGTCGCGCGGCGTGGTGGTGTACTGATTGCGATGGGTCGCGCCAGTGGTTGGCGCGGTGATGGTCTGCGACGGCGCCGGCTGCGCGGCGGCGTCTGCGGTCTGCGGCGAGAACTTCGACGGATCGAGCAGCACGCTGTAATCACGCAGCAGGCGGCCATTGGGCCACATCACCTGCACGAGGAACTTCACCATCGGTTCCGACAGCGGTTGGCTCGAGGTCACGCGCAATACGCTTTTACCGTTGGCGTTGAGCACCGGGGTGAAAGTCAGATCGTTGAGAAAGGCCTGACGATCAACGCCGGCCTTGGCGAAATCTTCAGGGGAAGCCAGGCTCGGCACCACCTCGGCGGCGGTGAGATCCTTGACGTCGAGCAGCTCGATTTCAGCCACCAACGGCTGGTTCAGGGTCGACTTCAGGGTCAGCTCCCCGAGCCCGAGGGCATGCGCCATACCGGAGGACAGCGCCGAGGCGGCCGCTATTGCTAACACCAGTTTGCGAACTTGAACCATAGCCTCATCCTTTGTTTGAACGTTCCTCGGCCAGCGAGAAGCTTTTGAATACCGCTGCCGTAAGGCATTGCGCGCGACGACGGAAGTCGCCGCGCGCGATCATTTCTGTGCTGCCCCGGAAAGTCCCGGAGGGTGACTCGTCATCGACGCGCTTCGGGCAAGCATAGCGCTCACCTAGAATCAGTCGACAAATTGTTGCCAAGTATCTTTTACAGCAGGTCTTTTATCAACAACTCAGCCAGTTGCACGGCGTTGAGCGCCGCGCCTTTGCGTACGTTATCTGACGTCAGCCAAAGATTTAGTTCCGCCGGGGCGTCGACGCCACTGCGCACGCGGCCGACATAGACCACGTCCTGCCCCACCGCATCGCCGACAGCGGTCGGATAATCGCCGGCCTCGACCAGCTCGATGCCCGGTGCAGCCTCGAGCGCGGCGTTGACCTTTTCCAGGTCAACAGCGCTGCCTGACTGCAAGGTCACGCTAAAGCTATCGCCAAAAAACACCGGGGCTTGAACGCAAGTGGCAGAAATCTTCAATAAAGGTTTTGCCAGCACCTGGCGCAACTCGCGCACCAGACGCTTTTCCAGCAGCGTATGGCCTTGCGCATCAGGCGTACCGACTTGCGCCAGCAGGTTGAACGCCATCTGCCGGTCGAAGAACGTAGGCTCCAGCGGACGCATATTAAGCAGCTCGGCGGTCTGCCGCGCGAGCTCGGTTACCGCCTCGCGACCTTGCGCAGAAACGGCCAGGTTGGCGGTGACGTTGACGTATTGCAGATCGAGCAGATCAAGCAACGGCGCCAGCACCACGGCAAGCGTAGTGGCCGAGGGGCTTGGGCTGCTGACCTGGAACGGGCTTTTCAGACTGGCGAGAATATCGGCATTGGCCTCGGGCACCACTTGTGGCGCCTGCTCCGCAGGCAACGCGCCGGATAAATCGATCAGAGAGCAACCGGCAGCGTGGGCGCGAGCGGCGTAGCTCAGCGACACCGCAGCGCCTGCGGCGAAGAACACCAGTCTGACCTTGCTGAAATCGAACTCGTCGACCTCGCGCACGCGGACGTTTTTGTTGCGGAACAGCACCGAGCTGCCGGCCGATTCGCTGCTGGCCAGCAGGTGCAGGTTGCCGACCGGGAAGTCGCGCTCTTCGAGAATCTGTACGAGGGTTTCGCCGACAGTACCGGTGGCGCCGATAACGGCGATATCGAAAGTCTGGGTCATGGAGCTACCTCTGGCAAAACGGGGGGAGCGGCACTTTACCGGGTGGGTGGCGCACAGGCAATTTCTGCGGGATTTGCGGCGGCTGTGCCGGCCCTTTCGCGAGCAGGCTCGCTCCCACAGGGACCGCATTTCAATGTGGGAGCGAGCCTGCTCGCGAAAAAGGCAGTACAGATACCGGAGAAATCCTTGGCATAAAAAAACCCGCACCTCTCACAAGGCACGGGCTTCTTCATTGCTTCAAGCGATCAACGCTCCAGCAGGATCCGCAGCATGCGCCGCAGCGGTTCGGCCGCGCCCCACAGCAGTTGGTCGCCGACGGTGAAGGCGCCGACGAATTGCGAACCCATGTTCAACTTGCGCAGACGACCGACCGGTACGTTCAGGGTGCCGGTGACCTTGGTCGGGCTCAGCTCCTGCATGCTGATTTCGCGGTTGTTCGGTACCAGCTTGACCCACGGGTTGTGCTGGCTGATCAGCCCTTCGATATCGGCGATCGGTACGTCTTTGTTCAGCTTGATGGTCAGCGCCTGGCTGTGGCAGCGCATGGCGCCGATGCGCACGCAGATGCCGTCGACCGGGATCGGGCTCTTGAAGCGACCGAGGATCTTGTTGGTCTCGGCCTGGGCCTTCCACTCTTCGCGGCTCTGGCCGTTCGGCAGTTCCTTGTCGATCCACGGGATCAGGCTGCCGGCCAGCGGTACGCCGAAGTTTTCGGTCGGGTAGGCTTCGCTGCGCATGGCCTCGGCCACGCGACGGTCGATGTCGAGGATCGCGCTGGCCGGGTCGGCCAGTTGATCGGCGACAGCGGCGTGGGTCGCGCCCATCTGCTTGATCAGTTCACGCATGTTCTGCGCGCCGGCACCGGAGGCCGCCTGATAGGTCATGGCGCTCATCCACTCGACCAGACCGGCCTCGAACAGACCGCCCAGGCCCATCAGCATCAAGCTGACGGTGCAGTTGCCGCCGATGTAGTTCTTGGTGCCCGCGTCCAGCTGCTGGTCGATGACCTTGCGGTTGACCGGGTCGAGAATGATCACAGCGTCATCGTTCATGCGCAGGCTCGACGCCGCGTCGATCCAGTAACCCTGCCAGCCGGCTTCGCGCAGCTTGGGGAATACTTCGCTGGTGTAGTCGCCGCCCTGGCAGGTCAGGATCACGTCGAGGGTCTTCAGCTCGTCAATGCTGTAAGCGTCCTTGAGCGGAGCAATGTCCTTGCCCACGGACGGGCCTTGGCCACCGACATTGGACGTGGTGAAAAACACCGGCTCGATAAGATCGAAATCCTGCTCTTCCAGCATCCGCTGCATGAGCACGGAACCGACCATCCCGCGCCAACCGATCAGACCTACACGTTTCATCGCAACTACACCTTCTTGAAAAGTGGGCCGCTGCTTTGTATTGAATTTCGCAGCGGGCCCGAGAGATTACAGATTCCGCAGCGCGGCGACTACTGCGTCGCCCATTTCCTGCGTACCGACTTTGGTACAACCGGCCGAGTGGATGTCACCGGTGCGCAAGCCCTGATCGAGCACGACGCTGACGGCTTTTTCGATGGCATCGGCAGCGTCGTGCAGATTGAAGCTGTAACGCAGCATCATCGACACCGACAGGATCGTCGCCAGCGGGTTGGCAATGCTTTTACCGGCAATGTCCGGCGCCGAACCGTGGCAAGGCTCGTACATGCCCTTGTTGTTGGAATCCAGCGAGGCCGACGGCAGCATGCCGATCGAGCCGGTGAGCATCGACGCTTCGTCGGAGAGGATGTCGCCGAACATGTTGTCGGTGACGATCACGTCGAACTGCTTGGGTGCGCGCACCAGTTGCATGGCGGCGTTGTCGACGTACATGTGGCTCAGTTCGACTTCCGGGTAATCCTTGGCCACCTGCTCGACCACTTCGCGCCACAACTGGCTGGATGCCAGGACGTTGGCCTTGTCCACCGAGCAGAGCTTCTTGCCACGAACCATGGCCATGTCGAAACCGACACGGGCGATGCGGCGGATTTCGCTTTCGCTGTACGGCAGGGTGTCGTAGGACTGACGCTCGCCGTTGTCCAGCGTACGGGTGCCACGCGGCGCGCCGAAGTAAATGCCGCCGGTCAGCTCACGGACGATGAGGATGTCCAGGCCGGCAACGATTTCCGGCTTCAGGCTCGACGCATCGGCCAGTTGCGGATAGAGGATCGCCGGACGCAAGTTGCCGAACAGGCCCAGTTGCGCGCGAATTTTCAGCAGGCCGCGCTCAGGGCGGATGTCACGCTCGATGGTGTCCCATTTCGGGCCGCCGACCGCCCCCAGCAACACGGCATCGGCCGCGCGGGCACGCTCCAGGGTTTCATCGGCCAAAGGCACGCCGTGCTTGTCGATGGCCGCGCCACCGATCACGTCGTGGCTCAGCTCGAAGCCCAGGCTGTACTTGTCATTGGCCAATTCCAGCACCTTGACCGCTTCGGCCATGATTTCCGGACCAATACCGTCACCCGGGAGAATCAGAATCTGCTTGCTCATGCTTTCCTCGTGTCTTCAAGCGGTGCGCCAGTGAACGGCGCGCCGGGAAAAATTCTTATCGCTCAGCCATCAGTACGATCACATCGGTACTGAACGAGCCGTCGGCATCAATTTCGAAATATTCACCCACTTCGTTGCCCATCGACTGCTGCAACTGGCGGATCGCCGCGCGCATCACCTCAGGTGTGCGCATGCGCTCGACCCAACTGCTGTACTCCAGACGCAGGCGCTGACGGGTGGTACTGCGCACATGCAGACCGGCCTCGCTGACCTGACGCAGCCATTCGGCGGCGGAGTAGTCGCGGACATGGCTGGTGTCGCGCAACACCTCAACGCTTTGCAGGTAAGTGTCGAACAACGCACTGCCCGGTGACAACACATCAACGAACGCCGCCACCCCGCCCGGCTTCAGCACCCGACGCACTTCGCGCAAGGCCAGACCGAGGTCGCTCCAGTGATGCGCCGAATAGCGGCTGAAGACAAAATCGAACTCGCCATCGGCGAACGGCAAGCGCTCGGCAGCACCGTTGACGGTAATGATGTTGCTCAAACCGCGATCGACGGCAGCGCCGGCAACCACATCAAGCATTTGCTGCGACAGGTCGTAAGCCACCACTTCCCTGACCAGCGGTGCCACATGAAAGCTGACGTGACCGGCGCCACAGCCCAGATCCAGCACCCGCGCTCCACCCTGCCCGGCCAGCTCAGCCTGCAGCAGCGCGAATTCACTGCCTTGGGCATGAACGGCGCTGCTCAGGTAAGCGGCGGCCTGTTCGCCGAATTGCTTCTGGACGACCTGGGTGTGCTGGGGGGTGCTGGTCATGGGTCACATCCTGTAAGCAGTGTTGTTTGAAATACATTCCCTGTGGGAGCGAGCCTGCTCGCGAAGAGGCCCGCCCTGACTACATCAATCTCGAATCAGGCGTCGCGAAACAACCACGGCTGACTAACCCGATGCTTGGCCTCGAACGTCGCGATCGCATCGCCGTCCTGCAAGGTCAGGCCGATATCGTCCAGACCATTGAGCAGGCAGTGCTTGCGGAACGCGTCGATCTCGAAGCTGTAGACCTTGCCATCCGGGCGGGTCACGGTCTGCGCTTGCAGGTCGACCTGCAATTGATAACCCGGCTCGGCTTCAACCTGCTTAAACAGTTCATCAACTTCTGCATCGCTGAGGATGATCGGCAGCAGGCCGTTCTTGAAACTGTTGTTGAAGAAGATGTCGGCGTAACTCGGCGCGATGATGCTGCGGAAACCGTACTCTTCCAGCGCCCACGGCGCGTGTTCACGGCTCGAGCCGCAGCCGAAGTTCTCGCGGGCGAGCAATACGCTGGCACCCTGATAACGCTCGGCGTTGAGGACGAAATCCTTGTTCAACGGGCGCTTGGAGTTGTCCTGATACGGCTGGCCAACATCCAGATAACGCCACTCGTCAAACAGGTTCGGACCGAAACCGGTGCGCTTGATCGACTTCAAGAACTGCTTGGGAATGATCTGATCGGTGTCGACGTTGGCACGATCCAGAGGCGCGACAAGACCAGTGTGCTGGGTAAAAGCTTTCATGCTGCGCTCCTTTTAGATCAATTCACGAACGTCGATGAAACGGCCGTTCACCGCTGCCGCCGCTGCCATCGCCGGACTGACCAGGTGGGTACGGCCACCGGCGCCCTGACGGCCTTCGAAGTTACGGTTGGACGTCGACGCGCAATGCTCGCCGGACTCCAAACGGTCCGGGTTCATCGCCAGGCACATCGAGCAGCCCGGTTCACGCCATTCGAAACCGGCCTCGAGGAAAATCTTGTCGAGGCCTTCGGCTTCGGCCTGCGCCTTGACCAGACCCGAGCCCGGCACCACGATCGCCTGCTTGATGGTCGAGGCGACCTTGCGGCCCTTGGCAATCACTGCCGCAGCGCGCAAATCTTCGATCCGCGAGTTGGTGCAGGAACCGATGAACACGCGATCGAGCTGAATGTCAGTGATCGCCTGATTGGCGGTCAAACCCATGTATTTCAAGGCGCGGACGATCGAGTCGCGCTTGACCAGATCCATTTCCTTGGCCGGGTCCGGCACGTTCTGATCCACGGCCAAGACCATTTCAGGCGAAGTGCCCCAGCTGACTTGCGGCTTGATCTGCGCGGCGTCGAGCTCGACCACGGTGTCGAATTTGGCATCGGCATCGGAAACCAGGTCTTTCCAGGCTTCGACGGCCATGTCCCACTGCTCGCCTTTCGGCGCGAATGGACGACCTTTGACGTAGTCAATGGTCTTCTGATCCGCCGCCACCAGGCCGACGCGGGCGCCGGCTTCGATGGACATGTTGCAGATGGTCATGCGGCCTTCGACGGACAGATCGCGGATCGCGCTGCCGGCAAATTCGATGGCGTGGCCGTTACCGCCGGCGGTGCCGATCTTGCCGATCACCGCAAGGACGATGTCCTTGGCGGTCACGCCGAACGGCAATTGGCCTTCGACGCGCACCAGCATGTTTTTCATTTTCTTGGCGACGAGGCACTGGGTGGCGAGCACGTGCTCGACCTCGGATGTGCCGATGCCGTGGGCCAATGCACCGAATGCGCCATGGGTCGAGGTGTGCGAGTCGCCGCAGACTACGGTCATGCCCGGCAACGTCGCGCCCTGCTCCGGGCTGATCACGTGAACGATGCCCTGACGCACGTCGTTCATCTTGAACTCGACGATGCCGTATTCATCGCAGTTGTCGTCGAGGGTCTGCACCTGCAAACGCGAGACCTGGTCGGCAATGGCTTCGATGCCGCCCTTACGCTCAGGGGTGGTCGGTACGTTGTGGTCCGGGGTCGCAATGTTGGCATCGATGCGCCAAGGCTTGCGCCCGGCCAGACGCAGGCCTTCGAAAGCTTGCGGCGAAGTCACTTCGTGGATGATGTGACGATCGATGTAGATCAGCGCCGAGCCATCGTCGCGCTGCTTGACCAAATGCGAATCCCAGAGCTTGTCGTAGAGCGTTTTGCCGGCCATCAGACGGTTCCTCATCAGCTTGTTTCTATGCCCTGGGCTTATCAATAACCCTTTGGCTTGTGAGGCCGATCCTATGGGGTTAGATTAAATAACTCAAATTCATATTTTTTATGCTTTGGATAACCAACTGGAATGCGACATGGACTTGGCTAACCTCAACGCTTTTATTGCCATCGCCGAGACCGGCAGCTTCTCCGGCGCTGGCGAACGCCTGCACCTGACACAACCGGCGATCAGCAAGCGCATCGCCGGTCTTGAGCAGCAATTAAAGGTGCGCCTTTTCGATCGACTGGGCCGCGAAGTCGGTCTGACCGAGGCCGGTCGTGCCCTGCTGCCACGGGCTTATCAGATTCTTAACGTGCTCGACGACACCCGCCGCGCCCTGACCAACCTGACCGGTGAAGTCAGCGGCCGCCTGACGCTGGCCACCAGTCACCACATCGGCCTGCACCGCTTGCCGCCTCTATTAAGGGAGTTCACCCGCCGCTACCCACAGGTCGCGCTGGATATTCAGTTCCTTGATTCGGAAGTGGCCTACGAGGAAATTCTCCACGGCCGCGCCGAACTGGCGGTCATCACCCTCGCGCCGGAGCCGCATACCCTGGTCAAAGCCACGCCGGTATGGGACGACCCGCTGGATTTTGTTGTCGCCCCGGAGCATTCGCTGATCAATAACGGCGCCGTCAGTCTGGCGGACATCGCCGGTCATCCGGCGGTTTTCCCCGGCGGCAACACCTTTACCCACCACATCGTCCAGCGTTTGTTCGAAGCTCAGGGCCTGACGCCGAACATCGCCATGAGCACCAACTACCTGGAAACCATCAAGATGATGGTCTCCATCGGCCTGGCCTGGAGCGTGCTGCCGCGCACCATGCTCGACGAACAAGTGGCAAGCATCGCATTGCCGGGCATACAGCTCACTCGCCAGCTAGGCTATATCTTGCACACCGAACGGACGCTATCGAATGCAGCACGCGCCTTCATGGCCCTGCTGGATGCACAAATCGATCGGCCAGGGATCCCGGCCTGACTTGTGCTACTTCTATAGAGCCGCTCCTGTGCCTAACGCCACTCAGCTCAAGGCCCGCTGACAATGCCGAAATCTGTTGACCGAATTCCGCCGATGCCGCGAATCCAGGCTGTTGATCCGCGCCATTCCGAGCAGAGCTGGGAAAGCGCGCCGCAATTGCTCGCCGCGCTCAACGGCGCGCGGCTCGGTGCCTGGTATTGGGACATCGAGCGCGGGCAGATCAGCTGGTCGCGAGGCACCCAGGCGTTGTTCGGTTTCGATCCACGGCAGCCATTACCCGCCGACCTGGAATACCTCGACCTGTTGCCACCGGAGGACCGCGCAAAAACCGTGCGTGCCTTCCACGCGGTGATCGCCGGCGCCCCGCTGGAGCAGGCGATGCATCACCGCATCCGCTGGCCCGACGGCAGCCTGCACTGGCTGGAGATCAGCGGCAGCCTGCTGCCAGACAAGAACGGCCGGCCCCGAATGATCGGGGTGATTCGCGAAATCACCCACCAGCGCCAGCGCGAGCAGGCCTTGAGCAGCTCGGAGAAACGTTTCGCTACACTTTTCCACCTATGCCCGAACATGGTTTTGCTGACCCGTCAGGAGGACGGCCTGATCAGCGAGGCCAACCAGTATTTCGAAAGCCTGTTCGGCTGGCCGGTGCAAAGCGCGATCGGCCGCACCACCCTGGAACTGGGCCTGTGGGTGCACCCCGAGCAACGCACCGAACTGGTGAAGAAAACCAAAGCCAAGGGCGAATTGATCAGCATGGAAGTGCAGTTCCGTGCCAGCAACGGCCAGGTCCACGACGGCATCCTCAGCGCGCAGAAGGTCGAGCTCGAAGGCCAGCCCTATCTGCTCAGCACCTTCCTCGACACCACCGAACGCAAAGCCGCCGAACTGGCCTTGAAGGACAGCCAGGAACGCCTCGACTTGGCGCTGGACTCGGCGCAACTCGGCACCTGGGACTGGCACATCCCCAGCGGCATGCTTTACGGCTCGGCGCGCGCTGCGCAATTGCACGGGCTGGAGCCGATTCCATTCCATGAATCATTCGAGGAGTTTTTCGAAGGCGTGCCGGGCGAGGAACGCGACAGCATGCGCGATGCCTACCGCAGCCTGCGCGAAGGTCCGGCCGGCAATTATCAACTGACCTACCGCGTGCAATTGCCCGACGGCAGCTCGCGCTATCTGGAAAGCCGCGCGCGTCTCTATCGCGACGACAACGGCGCGCCGCTGCGCATGGCCGGCACGTTGCTGGACATCACCGATCAGGTCGAGCGCGAACAGCGTCTGGTCGCCTCGGAAGAGAAATTCGCCACGCTGTTTCAGGTCAGTCCCGATCCGATCTGCGTCACGCGTCAGGAAACCGGGGAATTCATCGAGATCAATTCCAGCTTCAGCCAGACCTTTGGCTGGAGCGCCGCCGATGTGATTGGCCACACCGCCGAGGAAATCGGCCTGTGGGACGCCTCGGCGAAAAGCCTGCAACGCATCGAACGGGTGATTCGCGAACAAGGCCTGAGCAACGTCGCCATTCTCGTCCAGCACAAGGACGGCCAGTCGCTGACCTGCGTGATTTCCAGCCGGCAGATCAGCGTCGGCGATCAGCCGTGCATCGTCACCACCCTGCGCGACATTACTCAGCAACAGCGCTCGGAAGCGGCGCTGAAGGCCAGCGAAGAAAAATTCGCCAAGGCGTTTCACTCAAGTCCAGACGCGATCACCATCACCGAGCGCGACACCGGGCGATATCTGGAGGTCAACGACGGTTTCTGTCGCCTCACCGGCTACCGCGCTGACGAAGTGGTGGGCAAAACCGTTTATCAGGTGGGTATCTGGGCCGAAGAGAAACAACGCTCGACCTTGCTCGCCGAGTTGCAGATCAAGGGCCGCGTGCATCATCAGGAAATGCTCGGGCGCAACAAACGCGGCGAATTGCTTACGGTGGAAGTCTCGGTCGAGCCGATCACCCTCAATGAAACCGCGTGCCTGCTGCTGACCGCGCGCGACGTCAGCCTGTTGAAGAACGCCGAAGCGCAGATTCGTCACCTGGCCTATCACGACCCGCTGACTAACCTGCCCAATCGCGCGCTGCTGATGGATCGCTTGAGTCAGCAGATCGCCCTGCTCAAGCGCCACAATCTGCGCGGCGCCTTGCTGTTTCTCGACCTCGACCACTTCAAACACATCAACGATTCCCTCGGTCACCCGGTCGGCGACACCGTTCTGAAAATCATCACCGCGCGGCTCGAAGCCAGCGTGCGCATGGAAGACACGGTGGCGCGCCTCGGTGGCGATGAGTTTGTGGTGTTGCTCAGCGGCCTCGAAGGTTCGCGCTGTGAAGTCAGCGAACAAGTGCGCGCGCTGGCCGACACCATTCGCGAATTGCTTTCGGAGCCGATGTTCCTCGATGGCCAGCGCCTGCAAGTGACGCCGAGCATTGGCGTCGCGTTGATCCCCGATCACGGTTCGACCCCGACCGACCTGCTCAAACGCGCCGACATCGCCCTGTACCGGGCCAAGGATTCCGGGCGCAACACCACGCAGATGTATCACAACACCATGCAGAAAGCGGCCAGCGAACGCCTGCGCATGGAGACCGACCTGCGTCTGGCGCTGTCACGCGGCGAGTTCAACGTGCACTTTCAACCGCAGGTCGATGCCCGCGACAACCGCATCATCGGCGCCGAAGCCCTGGTGCGCTGGAACCATCCCGAACTTGGTGCGCAGTCGCCCACCGAGTTCATCAAGGTGCTGGAAGACAGCGGCCTGATTCTCGAAGTCGGCACGTGGATCCTCGATGAAGCCTGCAACGCCTTCAAAAAACTGATCGCATTGAAACTGGTCGACCCGCTCAACTTCAGCCTGTGCGTAAACATCAGCCCGCGGCAGTTCCGCCAGAACGATTTCGTCGAACGCATCGAACACAGCATGACCAGCCACGGCCTGCCCTGCTCGCTGCTTAAACTGGAAATTACCGAAGGCATCGTCATCCAGAATCTGGAAGACACCATCAGCAAAATGCGCCGCCTGAAAAAGCTTGGCGTGAGCTTCGCCATGGATGATTTCGGCACCGGTTACTCATCGCTGACCTATCTGAAACGCCTGCCGGTGGACACCTTGAAAATCGACCAGTCGTTCATCCGCGATGCGACCACCGACTCCAATGTCGCGGAGATCATTCGCGCAATTGTCGCGATGGCGCGCAGCTTGGAGCTGGAAGTGATTGCCGAGGGCGTGGAGACGCCGGAACAGTTGGCGTTCTTGCAGGGGCTGGACTGCCATTTGTATCAAGGTTATTTGCATAGCCGGCCGGTGGGGTTGGAGGATCTGAAAAAACTGCTGCCCTGAATCGGCGGTC
>NZ_RAZO01000423.1:0-1116 GCF_004307535.1 Pseudomonas sp. Sample_9 | reverse complement strand
AGCCGGCCGGTGGGGTTGGAGGATCTGAAAAAACTGCTGCCCTGAATCGGCGGTCGCACGGCCTGGCAACAGAGCAACAATTGCCACGGTTTGCGTCAGCCTGTAGGGTCGCGTTTTTTGCGCCGCTTCGAGATCAACCATGCAGGATGCATCCCTTCCCCGCCCGGCCCTGCTGGGCATCGACCTTGGCACCACCAACAGCCTGATCGCCGTCTGGCGTGAAGGACGCGCCGAGCTGATCCGCAACGCCCTCGGCGATGTGCTGACACCGTCGGTGGTCAGCCTTGATGAAGACGACACGATTCTGGTCGGCAAAGCCGCCCGCGCCCGCCTGACCACGCACCCGGAACGCACTGCCGCCGCGTTCAAGCGCTTCATGGGCAGCGACCGGCAAATCCAGCTCGGCTCTCGCCAGTTCAGCCCGGAAGAGTTGTCGGCGCTGGTACTTGGCTCACTCAAGCAGGACGCGGAAGCCTTTCTCGGCCAGGCGGTCACAGAAGCGGTCATTTCCGTACCGGCATATTTCAGTGACGAGCAGCGCAAGCGCACCTTGTTCGCCGCCGAACTGGCCGGGCTGTCCGTGACGCGCCTGATCAATGAACCGACCGCTGCCGCCATGGCGTACGGCCTGCACGAACAGAAGTTCGAACGCACGCTGATTTTCGATCTCGGCGGCGGCACGTTCGACGTCACCGTGCTCGAATACGCATTGCCGCTGATCGAAGTGCACGCCTCCACCGGCGACAACTTTCTTGGCGGCGAAGACTTCACCGCCGCCCTGTTGCAGGCCTGCCTGAAACACTGGCAACTCACCCCCTCAACAATCGATGCACAAGCCATGGCCAGCCTCGGCGATGCCCTGGAACAGCTGAAATGCAAACTCGGCGAAGGCGCGCAGCACTTGAGCTGGCGGTATGCCGAGCAGACATTCGAATGGGAACTGGATGAAGCCGCTGCGGTGAAAATCTGGGAGCCGTTGCTGGCCCGCTTGCGCGCGCCAATCGAACAGGCTCTGCGCGATGCCCGACTGAAACCGCGCGACCTCGACAGCCTGGTGCTGGTCGGTGGCGCCACGCGCATGCCGGCGGTACAGCAAATGGTCGCCACGTTGTTTGG
>NZ_RAZO01000351.1:0-2597 GCF_004307535.1 Pseudomonas sp. Sample_9 | reverse complement strand
CTGTCGACCATGGTTTCCAACGACATGCTGTTGCCGTGGCTGTTGCGGCGCAACAATGCCGAGCGCCCGTTCGAGGTGTTCCGCCAGTGGATGCTCTCGGTGCGCCGCGTGAGCATCGTGGTGATTCTGCTGCTGGCCTACGTCAGTTATCGCTTGCTTGGCTCGACCGCGAGCCTGGCGACCATCGGCCAGATCGCCTTCGCCGCGGTGACGCAGCTGGCGCCGGCGATGCTCGGCGCGCTGTACTGGAAACAGGCCAACCGCCGGGGCGTGTTCGCCGGCCTCGCCACCGGCACGTTCCTCTGGTTCTACACGCTGGTACTGCCGATTGCCGCGCACAGTCTCGGCTGGTCACTGGCGAGCTTCCCCGGCCTGGCGTGGCTGCACAGCAATCCACTGAACCTGCCGATCACCCCGCTGACTCAAGGCGTGGTGCTGTCGCTGGCGGGTAACTTCACCCTCTTCGCCTGGGTCTCGGTGCTGTCGCGCACGCGGGTTTCCGAGCACTGGCAGGCCGGGCGTTTCATCGGCCAGGAAATCAGTGCGCGCCCGAATGCCCGTTCGATGCTGGCGGTGCAGATCGACGATTTGCTGCAACTGGCGGCGCGTTTTGTCGGCGAAGAACGCGCGCGGCAGAGCTTCATTCGCTTCGCCTACCGCCAGGGCAAGGGCTTCAACCCCAACCAGAACGCCGACAGCGAATGGATCGCCCACACCGAACGCTTGCTCGCCGGTGTCCTTGGCGCCTCTTCGACGCGTGCTGTAGTAAAAGCCGCCATCGAAGGTCGGGAAATGCAGTTGGAGGACGTAGTCCGAATCGCTGACGAAGCCTCGGAAGTGCTGCAATTCAACCGCGCGCTGCTGCAAGGCGCGATCGAGAACATCACCCAGGGCATCAGCGTGGTCGACCAGTCGTTGAAACTGGTGGCGTGGAACCGGCGTTATCTGGAGCTGTTCAACTACCCCGACGGCCTGATCAGCGTCGGCCGGCCAATCGCCGACATCATTCGCTACAACGCCGAACGCGGCTTGTGCGGCCCCGGCGAAGCGGAAGTGCACGTCGCGCGACGCTTGCACTGGATGCGTCAGGGCCGCGCGCACACTTCCGAACGGCTGTTCCCCAATGGCCGGGTGATCGAGCTGATCGGCAACCCGATGCCCGGCGGCGGATTTGTCATGAGCTTCACCGACATTACCGCGTTCCGCGAAGCCGAACAGGCGCTGACCGAGGCGAACGAAGGGCTCGAGCAACGGGTCAGCGAGCGCACCCAGGAACTGTCGCAACTCAACGTCGCGCTCACCGAAGCCAAGGGCAATGCCGAGGCGGCCAACCAGTCGAAAACCCGCTTCCTCGCCGCCGTCAGCCACGACTTGATGCAACCGCTGAACGCCGCGCGACTGTTCTCCGCCGCCCTCTCCCACCAAAACGAAGGCTTGAGCCCGGAGGCGCAGCAGCTGGTGCAACACCTCGACAGCTCGCTGCGTTCGGCGGAAGACCTGATCAGCGATCTGCTGGACATCTCGCGCCTGGAAAACGGCAAGATCAACCCGGATCGCAAAGCCTTCGCCGTCAACGAACTGTTCGACACCCTCGGCGCAGAATTCAAGGCGCTGGCTCAAGAGCAAAAGCTCACGTTCCGGGTGCGTGGCAGTCAATTGCGCATCGACAGCGACATCAAACTGCTGCGGCGGATTCTGCAAAACTTCCTCACCAACGCGTTCCGATACGCCAAAGGCCCGGTGCTGCTGGGCGTGCGTCGGCGCGGTGGCGAGCTGTGTCTGGAAGTCTGGGATCGCGGCCCGGGTATTCCGGAAGACAAGCAGCAGGTGATTTTCGAAGAATTCAAACGCCTCGACAGCCACCAGACCCGCGCCGAAAAAGGCCTGGGCCTGGGCCTGGCGATCGCCGATGGCTTATGCCGCGTGCTCGGGCACACCCTGCGCGTTCGCTCCTGGCCGGGGCGCGGCAGTGTGTTCAGCGTGACGGTGCCCATCGCCCGCACACAAACGCCTCCAGTTAGCGCCACGGTGGAACTGAACGGAAAACTGCTCAGCGGCGCGCAGGTACTGTGCATCGATAACGAAGACAGCATCCTGATCGGCATGAACAGCCTGCTGAGCCGCTGGGGCTGCCAAGTGTGGACGGCGCGCAATCGCGAAGAATGCGCAGCGATATTGAAAGAAGGTGTGCGGCCACAACTGGCGCTGGTCGACTATCACCTCGACCACGGCGACACCGGCACAGAGCTGATGGCGTGGTTGCGCACGCGCCTGGGCGAGCCGGTACCCGGCGTGGTAATCAGCGCGGATGGACGCCCGGAGACCGTAGCGCAAGTGCATGCGGCGGGCCTGGATTACCTGGCCAAACCGGTGAAGCCGGCAGCGTTGCGGGCACTGTTGAGTCGGTATTTACCGTTGTAGAAGGTGATCTAGCAGACGTCTTCGCGAGCAGGCTCGCTCCCACGGAAAAGCAAAAGCAAGATCAAAAGATCGCAGCCTTCGGCAGCTCCTACAGGTGAATCGCGTGAATTCGATGGAAATAGGTTGACCAGCAGGTCGCCTTGGCGAGCAGGCTCACTCGGAAAAGCAAAAGCAAG
>NZ_RAZO01000514.1:0-2606 GCF_004307535.1 Pseudomonas sp. Sample_9 | reverse complement strand
GGCAGCCAGTCCGGCAGCGTGTTGAAGCCGCCGATCAATTGCCAGACCTGATCGGCCGAGGCCGGGATGTCGATGGTTGCGGATGCTGTTGGCATAAAACCTCTCTTTCGGAAAATTCAGATAGTCAGGCTGTCGACCACACCGCCATCAACGCGCAACGCCGCGCCTGTGGTGGCCGAGGACAGCGGTGAAGCAATGTAAGTGACCAGATGCGCCACCTCCGCAACATCCGCTACGCGCTGGATGATCGAGGTCGGACGGGCCTTGCGCACAAAGGCGTCGGCTTCGTCGCGCAGGTCGCGCCCGGATTCGGCGGCCGCGTCCTTGAGCATGTCCTGCAGGCCATCGGTGAAAGTCGGCCCCGGCAGGATCGCATTGACCGTGACCCCGGTGCCAGCCAGACGTTTGGCCAGGCCGTGGGACACCGCGAGGTTGGCGCTTTTGGTTACGCCGTAATTGAGCATGTCCGCCGGCGTCGCCACCCCGGATTCCGATGACAGAAAGATCACCCTGCCCCAACCCTGCTCAACCATCGCCGGCACGTAATGCCGCGCCAGGCGCACGCCGGAAATCACGTTGACTTCATAGAAGCGCGTCCACTCGCTGTCGGGAGTATCGAAGAAATCGACGTCGTTGAAGATGCCGAGGTTGTTGACCAGAATGTCCGCGCGCGGCTCGGCGGCGAAAAGCTTTTCCGCGCCCTCGGCCGTGCCCAGATCGGCGGTAAGACCCCGCAACTGCGCGCTGGGCACCGCTTGGCGAATGCTCGCCAGCGCCTGCTCGACCTTGGCTGTGTCGCGACCGATGACCACAACCGTCGCCCCGGCTTCAGCCAGCGACTGGCTGATGCCCAGGCCGATGCCGCCGGTACTGCCGCTGACAATGGCCAGTTTTCCACTCAGATCGATCTTCATGCGTTTACCTCATTAGCAAGGAGTTCCACCGCGCTCGACTTTGGCGACGATTTCACAAGCATGGATCAGCGTAGTTGCGATATTGCCGGCATGGTTGAGCTGCCGACCGGTGACGGGGATGTGGTTTGATCGACGATCCCCTGTGTCTGGCAGACCGTAGCCCCTCACCCTAGCCCTCTCCCGGGGGAGAGGGAACCGACCGAGTTGTGCTGAACTTGACGTCGACCTGAAAGACCATAGCGATTATGGATTCAGAGAAGACCTTTCACGTCGGCGTATTACCTGAATATCCCCCGGTCAGTCCCCTCTCCCTCCGGGAGAGGGCTAGGGTGAGGGGCATTTCGGAACAGATCAGATTTCCGTCAGACGAAGCAGACCATCGGCGCCGACCCTGACGCCGATCGCATCGTAACTGGCCAACGTCGCATGCGCCGTTTCGATCGGGTGCTGGTGCGTGGTGGTGATGATCATCAGTGCAGCGCCCGCCGCTTCCGCAGCCTGAATACCAACCGTGGCGTCTTCAAAGATCAGACAGTCAGCCGGCTCGACTCCCAGCTTATTTGCAGCCAAGAGATACCCCGCAGGATCAGGCTTGCCAGCCTTCACATCTTCCGCCGTGATCATCACCGCCGGCTGCGGAATCCCCGCCGCCGCCATCCGCCGCAACGCCAGATCGCGAGGCGCCGACGTCACCATCGCCCAACGGTTTTTCGGCAGAACATTGAGAAAGGCTGCCGCCGCAGGAATCTCGACAATGCCTTCAACGTCATTGATTTCCGCTGCGGTGATGAACGCTGCTTGTTGCTCGGCATCCAGACCCGGCAGATTCAGCCGGGTGATGGTGTCGATCGCCCGCGCGCCATGGATGGTCGGCAAAAACGTCGCGACATCAACGCCATGGCGCACCGCCCACGCTGACCAGATGCGCTCGGCGGCGGCGATGGAGTTGAGGACGGTGCCGTCCATGTCGAACAGGAACGCGCCGAACGCGCGATCAAAAACCGATGCTTGTGCAGACAAAAGAGCAAATCCTCTGACAGTTGGCCGGGCAGCCTGGCCCGGCAATGTAGCACTTGTCAGTGCAACTGCGGGGCCTTGGATTTGAACGCACTTTCCACACAGTCGAGCAACTGTCCGATCGCCCACGGCTTCTTGATGAACGCTACCGAATGCTTGACCCCGGAGGTCTCGGGCGTTTCATAGCCGGACATGACCATCACCGGCTTGTCCGGCCAGCGGTCACCGAACAGGTTGGCCAGGTCAGCGCCATTGAGCGTGCCGGGCATGGTGATGTCGGTCAGCAGCAGTGCAACTTCTGCTGCATGTTGTTCCAGATACCGTGAGGCGGCGTCGGCGCTGGTTTGCGGTTCGACCTTGAACCCTTCCTCCTGGAGAATTTCGCAAAGGAACTCCAGAATCAACGGATCGTCTTCGACAACCAGAATCAACCCGCCAGGAAGGTGCGCGCTCGACGTAGGTGTAGGGCACATGAACAGCACTCCCCCGAATTACATTTTTGGTAAGCGGTTTGAATCCGCTGCTTATCAGGTATGAGCAGCGCGCCTTGTAGAAATTCACTTTTGATACAGCAGATTTCGCCAAGGTGTTGTTTTTCGAAGCGCAGCGCCCGTCGGAAACCTTCATTTGTGGTTAAAATGCCGGCCCTTTGAACGGCCGAACCGTAATCCATGA
>NZ_RAZO01000346.1:0-2623 GCF_004307535.1 Pseudomonas sp. Sample_9 | reverse complement strand
CAGCCGCTGCACGTGATGACCCGCGCCATGGAAGACATCGCCGACGGCGAGGGCGACCTGACCAAACGCCTGAACATCGTCAATAACGATGAATTCGGCATCCTCGGCACCGCGTTCAACCGCTTCGTCGAGCGCATTCACGGCTCGATCCGCGAAGTGTCCTCGGCCACCGGCCAGGTCAACGAAGTCGCCCTGCGCGTGGTCGCTGCGTCGAATTCGTCGATGTACAACTCCGATCAGCAAGCCTCGCGCACCAGCAGTGTTGCCGCCGCGATCAATCAGCTCGGCGCCGCCGCCCAGGAAATCGCCCGCAACGCTGCCCAAGCATCGAATCAGGCCAGCGACGCCCGGGGTCTGGCCGAGGATGGCCAGCAAGTGGTCGAGCGCAGCATCAAGGCGATGAACCAACTGTCGAGCATGCTCAGCGCGTCGAGCACCAACATCGAGTCGCTGAACAGCAAGACCGTCAACATCGGCCAGATTCTCGAAGTGATCACCAGCATTTCCCAGCAGACCAACCTGTTGGCGCTGAACGCGGCGATCGAAGCGGCGCGTGCCGGTGAGGCCGGTCGCGGTTTTGCCGTGGTGGCCGATGAAGTGCGCAATCTGGCGCACCGCACGCAGGAATCGGCACAGCAGGTGCAGACCATGATCGAGGAGCTGCAAGTCGGCGCCCGAGAATCGGTGAGCACCATGAGCGACAGCCAGCGCCACAGCCAGGACAGCGTCGAGATCGCCAACCTCGCCGGCGAACGCCTGAACAGCGTGACCCAGCGCATCGGCGAGATCGACGGAATGAACCAGTCGGTGGCGACCGCGACCGAGGAACAGACTGCGGTGGTCGAGTCGATCAACGTCGACATTACCGAGATCAATACGCTGAACCAGGAGGGTGTCGAGAACCTGCAAGCGACATTGCGCGCGTGTTCGGATCTGGAGCAGCAGGCTTCGCGTCTCAAGCAACTGGTGGGCAGCTTCAGGATTTAAGCTGCGGCGACTGGCCACTTCGCGAGCAGGCTCGCTCCCACAGGGAAAATGCATTCCATTGTGGGAGCGAGCCTGCTCGCGAATATCTACCTTTCAACGAAACCCGACTGACACCCCACCGCGCAATCCCGACCGAACATCTATTCTGGATAACGGTCAACCAAGGGAGAACAACACAGCGGAGGGTTGCTCACCGTGCATATCGCCGACATCACCATGTTCTACGCCCCGGCCAGCGGAGGCGTACGGACTTATCTGGATGCCAAACACCGTCGCCTCGGCGACCGCAACGCCATTCGTCACAGCCTGCTGATCCCCGGCGCACGACTGGGTGAACATGACGGCATTTACACGGTTCCAGCGCCCGCGCTGCCCTTCGGCAAAGGCTATCGCTTCCCGCTGCGCCTGGCGCCATGGCGCAATGTCCTGCAGGATTTGCAGCCGGACCTGATTGAAGTCGGCGATCCCTACCTCACCGCGTGGGCGGCCCTGGATGCGCGGCGGCAGCTGGATGTGCCGGTGATCGGTTTTTATCACTCTGATCTGCCGCTGCTGGCGGGCAATCGCATGGGCCATTGGGTCACGCCGAATGTCGAGGCCTACGTCACCCGTCTCTATGGCAATTTTGATCGTGTCCTTGCCCCGAGTCAGGTTATGGCCGACAAGCTCATTGGGCTTGGCGTGCGCAACGTGCATGTGCAGCCGCTGGGCGTCGATCTGCACACTTTCCATCCCGACGCCCGCGACCCGGGCCTGCGTGCCGAACTGGGAATTGCCGAAGATACCCGCCTGCTGATCTTTGCCGGGCGCGGTTCCAAGGAGAAAAACCTGCTGGTGCTGCTCAAGTGCATGCAACGTCTCGGCCCGCGCTATCACTTGCTGCTGGTCGGCTCGTCGATGCCCGCTGCGGTGCCGGACAACGTCAGCGTCATCGACGAATTCTGCCCGGCGCCGAAAGTCGCGCGGCTGATGGCCAGCGCCGATGCGCTGCTGCATGCCGGCGACCAGGAAACCTTCGGACTGGTCATCCTTGAGGCGATGGCCTGCGGCATTCCCGTGGTGGCGGTTGCGGCCGGGGCGTTTGAAGAGATCGTCAACGATTCCTGCGGCCTGCTCTGTGCACCGAATAATCCGCAGGCCATGGCCAACGCCGTGCGTGAGCTGTTCAGTCGCGGCTGTGATCGGCTCGGCCGTCAGGCGCGCCAGCACGTCGAACGGCATTACGCCTGGGACACCGTGGTCGACAGTCTGCTAAGCCACTACCACGCCGTGCTCGGCCATACGCTGCCACGGGTGGCCAATGGTTGAAGAAATGAAAGCTGTTTGCCTGGTGTTGCATGATGTGGCGCCCTCGACCTGGGCGGATTACCAGCCCTTCGTCGAGGCTGTCGATGCCTTGGGTGATGTGCCGATGACGTGGCTGGTGGTGCCGGACTTCCATCGCCACGATGCCCTTGATGCCAACCCTGCCTTCCGGCGAGTGCTCGATGCCAGGGTCGCCCGAGGCGATGAACTGGCGCTGCACGGTTACTACCACGACGATCAGGAACCCCTGCCGAACAACCCGCGCGACTGGTTCATGCGCCGGGTCTACACCCATGAAGGTGAGTTCTATCGCTTGTCCCGCGAAGCAGCC
>NZ_RAZO01000337.1:0-664 GCF_004307535.1 Pseudomonas sp. Sample_9 | reverse complement strand
GAGCCGTTTTCGCTGTCGGCCCATACGCCCCATGCGATTCGTCTGGCGCTCGGCTCGGTGGACATGCACGTGTTGCGTCAGGCGTTGATCACCGTCAGAACGATCATCGGCGCTTATCTGTAAACTGCGCCCACGCCATGCAAAGCGAGGTTTGGACTGCTCAATGAAATTTACCACGACACTGTTTCTGGCCTTGATCTTCAGCGCCAGCGCCAGCGCCAGCGCCAGCGCCAGCGCACGGGCTGAGGGCGATCCTGAGGCCGGGGCGAAAATCTTTCCGCGTCTGTGCGGCGGTTGCCATCAGGTTGGCGAGTCGGCTCGTTCGGGGTTTGGTCCGCAGTTGAACGGCATCATTGGCCGGGCTGCCGGGACTTCGGCCAATTATGTTTATTCCGATGCGATGAAGAACTCGGGGATTATCTGGGATCGGGCGACGTTGAAGGCTTATCTGGAGGATCCGAAAGGGGTGGTGCCGGGGACGCGGATGATTTTCTGGGGGCTGAGTGATGAGGAGAAGTTGAATAATTTGTTGGCTTATCTGCAGATGTTCAGTGCTGAGCCCTAGTCGGGCGATGGTTTCCTGGCTGATTGAGTACATATCCATTGCTGCGGTAACGGCTGCTTAGGGTTCCGCCCTTACGGCGGGTCACCTTTTTCAAACGCC
>NZ_RAZO01000225.1:0-665 GCF_004307535.1 Pseudomonas sp. Sample_9 | reverse complement strand
ATGGTCAAAGATCCGGCGGCCACCGACAGCGAATTTGATCCGACAGCCGACCCGCTCGATTCGCTGCCGGCCGTGCGCATGGCGATGGAGCAGGGCGGGCATATTTCTGCCGCCAGTCAGGCGCAGCCGAAAGCCTCGCCTGCTCAGGCTCAGGCCGATGGCGAGTTGACCGCCGCGCAGAACTTCGCCGCCGGCATGGCCAGCATGCTCGACGTGCAGGCCGACAAGGACAGCACCAGTCAGGGCGGCGAAAAAGCTTTCAGCGGGCTGATCGACGATGGTCTGAAGGATCTGAAATCCGTCACCAGTGACACCCGCGTCGATGACTTCGCCAACCGTCTGGCGGCACTGACCCAGGCCGCTACGCCGAAAACCGCCAATGCGCTGCCGGTGAATCAGCCGATCGCCATGCACCAGAGCGGCTGGACCGAAGAAGTGGTCAACCGCGTCATGTACCTCTCCAGCGTCAATCTGAAGGCCGCCGACATTCAGTTGCAGCCGGCGGAGCTGGGGCGCCTGGATATCCGCGTGAACATGGTTCCCGATCAGCAGACCCAGGTCACCTTCATGAGCGCGCACCCGAGCGTGCGTGAAGCGCTCGACAGCCAGATGCACCGCCTGCGCGACATGTTCAACCAGCAGGGCATGGGCCAGGTCGACGTCAA
>NZ_RAZO01000332.1:0-2650 GCF_004307535.1 Pseudomonas sp. Sample_9 | reverse complement strand
TCGCCGACCACCGGAATGAACACCAGCATGCAGCCGGCAATGATGCCGTTCTTGGCCAGCGGCACGGTGATCTTCCAGAAGTTGTTGAAGTTGCTCGAACCCAGATCCTGCGCGGCTTCCAGCAGACTGTTGTCGTGCTTGACCAGGTTGGCGTAGAGCGGCAGCACCATGAACGGCAGATACGCGTAAACCACGCCGATGTACACCGCAGTGTTGGTGTTGAGGATCTCGATCGGGTGATCGGTGAGCCCGGTCCACATCAGGAACCCGTTGAGCAGACCGTTGTTGCTGAGGATGCCCATCCACGCATACACGCGGATCAGGATCGCGGTCCAGGTCGGCATCATGATCAACAGCAGCAGGACGTTTTGCGTTTCCTTGCCGGTCTTGGTGATCGCGTAGGCCATCGGGAAACCGATCACCAGGCACATCAGCGTGCTCAGTGCCGCGACCTTCAGCGAGCCGAGATACGCCGACAGGTACAGCTCGTCTTCGCCGAGCAGGGAGTAGTTGCCGATGTTCAGCAGCAGCTGGAATTTCTGTTCGGCGAAGGTGTAGATCTCCGAGTACGGCGGGATCGACAGCGCGGCTTCCGAGAAGCTGATCTTCATCACCAGGAAGAACGGCAGCATGAAGAACAGGAACAGCCAGATGAACGGAATGCCGATCACCAGTTTTCGTCCGCTGGGCACCAGGCGCAGGAATTGCTGATTGAAAGTTCTCATGAGCGCAGCACCACGCCGCTGTCGTCTTCCCACCAGACGTAGACCTTGTCGTCCCAGGTCGGCCGCGCGCCACGGCGTTCGGCGTTGGCCATGAACGACTGGACGATCTTGCCGCCGGGCAGCTCGACGTAGAACACCGAGTGGCCGCCAAGGTAGGCAATGTCGTGGACCTTGCCTTCGGACCAGTTGTAGCGGAACTCCGGTTGGGTGGTGCTGACGAGCATTTTTTCCGGGCGGATGGCGTAGGTGATCGACTTGTCCTGCACCGACGTGCTGACGCCGTGACCGACATAGATCTTCTGCTGCAAGTCGGGGCTGTGAATGATCGCGTGGCCTTCGAGATCTTCCACCACGGTGCCGTCGAAAGCGTTCACGTTACCGATGAATTCGCAGACCATGCGGCTGACCGGCGCTTCATAAATGTCCACCGGGCTGCCGATCTGCGCGATCCAGCCCAGGTGCATGATCGCGATGCGCTGGGCCATGGTCATGGCTTCTTCCTGGTCGTGGGTGACCATGACGCAGGTCACGCCGACGCGCTCGATGATTTCCACCAGCTCAAGCTGCATCTGCGAACGCAGCTTTTTATCCAGCGCACCCATCGGCTCGTCGAGCAGCAACAGTTTCGGCCGTTTGGCCAACGAGCGGGCGAGGGCCACGCGCTGCCGCTGGCCGCCGGACAACTGGTGCGGGCGGCGCTTGGCGTATTGGGTCATGTGCACCAGACGCAGCATTTCTTCGACGCGGGCATCGATTTCGCTGGCAGGCAAACGGTCCTGCTTGAGGCCGAAGGCGATGTTCTGTGCCACGGTCATGTGCGGGAACAATGCGTAGGACTGGAACATCATGTTGATCGGCCGCTCGTAAGGCGGCATGTCGGTGATGTCCACGCCATCGAGCAGAATCCGCCCCTCGGTCGGCCGCTCGAAACCGGCGAGCATGCGCAGCAGAGTCGATTTGCCCGAACCGGAACCGCCCAGCAGCGCGAATATTTCGCCCTGATGGATCTCCAGGGACACATCGTCCACGGCCACGGTTTCGTCGAACTTCTTGGTGACACGATCGACTTTCACCAGCACCTTTTTCGGTTGCTGCTGACCCTCGAGTGCCTTGCGGTAAGTGCTGGAGGCGTTTGCCATGTGAAACTCCCAACAGGTGTCGTGTGCCTGGCCAATGTGGCCGGGCTTAAGTGGATTGCGGAGCGGTCCGGAATGCCTGTCAGCTGGCGCAGAACCTGTGGGAGCGAGCCTGCTCGCGAATACGGAGTGTCAGTCGACATCATCGTTTGCTGATACGCCGCTTTCGCGAGCAGGCTCGCTCCCACAGGGGATATGCGTTGACCTGAGTGGCCTTTGTCCGTACCGATCCGGCTTGTTCGGCGCCGCCGTCCTGGCTGCCTGGGTCGTACTTGTTGTTATCACGGGTGTTGCAGTTCACGACTGGCGGATGTGCAAACGCACACCCGCCAGGCGTGGGGGCAGTAAATCGTTATCTGGTTTGGGATTGCGTCAGCGCTGACTGCGCCGCGCCGCCCGTTGCCGGCACGCTGCGCCGAACGCCTGGAAAATCTTCAGGTAGTTCGGGTTGTCCAGCACTTGCCATTCCGGGTGCCATTGCACGCCGAGGGCGAAGGTCGGGCTGTGCTCGACCGAGATCGCTTCGATCAGGCCGTCCGGCGCCACGGCTTCAGCACGCAGGCCGGGGGCGAGGCGGTCGATGCCCTGACTGTGAATCGAATTGACCTGAAATTCGTCGGGCAGCTCCAGCGCTTCGAACACACCGCCAGCGATGACGCTGACCGCATGGGCCGGCGCGTATTGCACGGCGACATCCGGGCTGTCGGCTTCACGGTGATCGAGCATGCCGGGCAGCTCGTGCACCTTCTGATGCAGGCTGCCGCCGAACGCCACGTTCATTTCCTGGAA
>NZ_RAZO01000290.1:70473-73033 GCF_004307535.1 Pseudomonas sp. Sample_9 | reverse complement strand
AAAAAGGCCCTGATCTCTCGATCAGGGCCTTTTTCATTCCAACCATCAACTCAAGTCACAGACCATTCTTGGCCTTGAACTCGCGACGACGACGGTGCAGCACCGGCTCGGTGTAGCCATTCGGCTGCTTGGTGCCTTCGATCACCAGTTCGACCGCCGCCTGGAAGGCGATGTTGCTGTCGAAGTCCGGTGCCAGCGGGCGATACAGCGGGTCGTTGGCGTTCTGGCGGTCAACCACCGGCGCCATGCGCTTGAGGCTTTCCATCACTTGCTCTTGGCTGACGATACCGTGGCGCAGCCAGTTGGCGATGTGCTGGCTGGAGATGCGCAGCGTCGCACGGTCTTCCATCAAGCCGACGTCGTTGATGTCCGGCACTTTCGAGCAGCCGACACCCTGGTCGATCCAGCGCACCACATAGCCAAGAATGCCCTGGGAATTGTTGTCCAGTTCGTTCTTGATCTGCTCAGGCGTCCAGCTTGGGTTCACTGCCAATGGAATGGTCAGGATGTCGTCCACCGAGGCGCGCGCACGTTTGGCCAGTTCGGCCTGACGCGCAAACACGTCAACCTTGTGGTAGTGCAGCGCGTGCAGCGCAGCGGCGGTTGGAGAAGGGACCCAGGCAGTGTTGGCGCCGGCCAGCGGGTGAGCGATTTTCTGCTCAAGCATCGCGGCCATGAGGTCCGGCATCGCCCACATGCCTTTACCGATTTGCGCACGACCTTGCAGGCCAGTGCTCAGACCGATATCGACGTTCCAGTTCTCGTAGGCGCCGATCCACTTCTCGGTCTTCATGTCCGCCTTGCGTACGACAGGGCCGGCTTCCATGGAGGTGTGGATTTCGTCGCCGGTGCGGTCGAGGAAACCGGTGTTGATGAACACCACGCGCTCGCTGGCCGCCTTGATGCAGGCCTTGAGGTTGACCGTGGTGCGGCGCTCCTCGTCCATGATCCCGACTTTCAGGGTGTTACGCGGCAAGCGCAGGACGTCTTCGATACGCCCGAACAACTCGTTGGTGAACGCCGCTTCTTCCGGGCCGTGCATTTTCGGTTTGACGATGTACACCGAACCGGTGCGGGTGTTGCGCCGCGAGGTGTTGCCGTTGAGGTTGTGCATTGCGGCCAGGCAAGTCACCAGACCATCGAGGATACCTTCCGGTACTTCGTTGCCTTGGCTGTCGAGGATCGCATCGATGGTCATCAGGTGGCCGACGTTGCGCACGAACAACAGCGAACGACCGTGCAGGGTCACTTCACCGCCGTTGGGCGCGGTGTAGGTGCGATCCGGGTTCATGGTGCGGGTGAAGGTCTGGCCGCCCTTGGACACGGATTCCGCGAGGTCGCCCTTCATCAGGCCGAGCCAGTTGCGGTAGATCACCACTTTGTCGTCGGCATCGACGGCGGCCACGGAGTCTTCGCAGTCCATGATCGTGGTCAGCGCCGCTTCCATGAGGATGTCTTTGACGCCGGCGGCGTCGGTCTGGCCGACCGGGGTGCTGGCGTCGATCTGGATTTCGAAGTGCAGGCCGTTGTGCTTGAGCAGCACCGCGATCGGCGCGTTGGCGTCGCCTTGGAAGCCGATCAACTGAGCGTCATCGCGCAGGCCGCTGTTGCTGCCGCCCTTCAGAGTGACGACCAGTTTGCCGTCAGCGATTTTGTAGCCGGTCGACTCGACGTGGGAGCCGGCGGACAGTGGTGCGGCTTCGTCGAGGAAAGCACGGGCGAAGGCGATGACTTTGTCGCCACGCACCTTGTTGTAGCCTTTGCCTTTTTCCGCGCCGCCGTCTTCGCTGATCGCGTCGGTGCCGTAGAGGGCGTCGTACAGCGAACCCCAGCGGGCGTTCGAGGCGTTGAGCGCAAAGCGCGCATTCATTACTGGCACGACCAGTTGCGGGCCGGCGGTGCGGGCGATTTCATCGTCGACGTTTTGCGTCGTCGCCTGGAAATCAGCCGCTTCCGGCAGCAGATAACCGATCTCTTGCAGGAAGGCTTTGTAGGCCACGGCATCGTGCGCCTGGCCGGCATGCTGCTGATGCCAGGCATCGATGCGCGCCTGGAAGTCATCGCGTTTGGCGAGTAGGGCTTTGTTCTTCGGCGCCAGGTCGTGAATGACCTTGTCGGCACCTTCCCAGAATTGTTCGGCGGTGAGGCCGGTACCGGGAATGGCTTCGTTGTTCACGAAGTCGAACAGGACTTTGGCGACCTGCAGGCCACCGACTTGAACGTGTTCAGTCATTGCTTGCCTCACTCTGCTCAGCTATTTCGCTTTTCAGCTCGTCAATTTAACAATGAAGCTTCTGGCCATTTAAACCACAAACCTGCGGACCAGTACATGCCATTGCTGGCGGCTGGGCTAGGACCAATCAACGGCTTGGAGGCCTTGCTGACGGGGATTTCAGGGTTGCGAAGGGCCTTGGGCAGACATCGATCCAGCGTTATGTAGTGCGCGCTGCGGCATACTACATGATGAGTTGCGCTTGTGAAAATCAGACTAATTACGTCGTTCTGCGACCTCATGACGCATTGCGGTCACGTCGCGGAACGGGATGTTCTCAAAAAAGCA
>NZ_RAZO01000290.1:0-70373 GCF_004307535.1 Pseudomonas sp. Sample_9 | reverse complement strand
CGACCTCATGACGCATTGCGGTCACGTCGCGGAACGGGATGTTCTCAAAAAAGCACTGGATTGTTCCAGTTAAATATCGAAAGTTGTACACGATTTGTCTGTCGCGCAGATCCCCAGTGCTGCCATTCGCGAGCAGGCTCGCTCCCACATTTGGAATGCGACCCCTGTGGGAGCGAGCCTGCTCGCGAAGGGGCCAGTCGATTCAACACAGAATCAGCCCTTGCCTATACTTGCCCTTCGATAACAAAAGTCATGACAAGAGGGCTGCGCCATGGACCATCTCGTACTCACCGTTTTCGCCCCGGACAAGCCCGGGCAGGTCGAGCGCATCGCCCAATGCATTGCCGAGCACGGCGGCAACTGGCTGGAAAGCCGCATGTCACGCATGGCCGGGCAGTTTGCCGGGATTCTGCGCGTGGGGGTGCCGGCGGAGGCTTACGACGAACTGGTCGATGCCCTGCAAGCGCTGTCGGCCCATGGCATTCGGGTATTGATTGCCGAAAGCGGAGTGGAGCAGTCCTGCACATGGAAACCGATCGCCATGGAACTGGTCGGCAATGACCGACCGGGTATCGTCCGCGATATCACTCGGCTGTTGAGCGAGCAGGGTGTGAACCTTGAACGGTTGGTGACTGAAGTGCGCCCGGCGCCGATGAGCAGCGAGCCGCTGTTTCACGCCGAGGCGATTCTGGCGGTGCCACTCACCTTGTCCCTCGACGTTCTGCAGGCGCGCCTGGAAACCCTGGCCGATGATCTGATGGTCGAATTGGTGTTACGCACAGAGGTTTAAACGTTCACAGGGTTATTCAGGTTTAACGTGCACCTGCCTGTGGATAACCTGTAGAGACTGAGCGCCACGCCACGCCGGCCGTGGGTTTGCGCCCTTTGATCAAAAAACCGCCAACATTCAGTGACTTGCGCACAAACGGCGGGGATCACGCTGTGGATAAGCTTGGGAAGGAACGATGCAGGCCACGAGAACCGTGGCCTGCGGAGCTTTGTGCGTTTTTTGATCAGGCGCGCCGGCGCAAACTTATCCACGCATCAACGCTATAGACCGCCAGACCGGCCCAGATAAACATGAACGCGACCAGCGTGCTCGAAGATAAGTGCTCGCGAAACAGCAGCACGGCTTGCAGCAACACCAGGGTCGGAGCGATGTATTGCAGGAAGCCGATGGTGGTGTAGGGCAGGTGGCGGGTGGCGGCGTTGAAACACACCAATGGCACCAGCGTCACCGGGCCGGCAGCCACCAGCCACCAGGCTTCGGAGGTGGTCCAGAAGGCTGGCTGCACACTCGTGGCGGTCTGATTGAACAGCAACCACGCAATCGCAATCGGCACCAGCATCCAGGTTTCCACCACCAGCCCCGGCAGCGCCTTGACCGGCGCCTGCTTGCGGATCAGGCCGTAGAAACCGAAGGTCAGCGCCAGCGCCAGCGACACCCACGGCAGACTGCCGACCTGCCACACCTGCTGCGCCACGCCGATTGCAGCCAGCCCGACCGCCACCCACTGCATGCGCCGCAGTCGTTCGCCGAGCAGCACCATGCCCAACAGCACGTTTACCAGCGGATTGATGTAGTAACCCAGACTCGCCTCGAGCATGCGGCCGTTGTTCACCGACCACACGTAGGTCAGCCAGTTGGCCGCGATCAGCGTGCCGCTCAACGCAAGGATCGCCAGGCGCTTGGGATTGTCGAGCAACTCGCGCAGCCAGCCCGGGTGTTTCCACACCATCAGCAGCAACGCACCGAACAGCGCCGACCACAGCACCCGGTGGATGATGATCTCGACGGCCGGGACTTCGGCGATGGCTTTGAAATAGATCGGGAACAGGCCCCAGATGATGTAGGCGCTCAGGCCCAGAATGTACCCGCGACGCGGGTTGGCGGCTTGCATGCAGAATCCTTGCTCAGGCAGCTGACAAAGGAGGGATTGTAAGGAGATTTGTCCGCGAATGTCGTAGACCAATGTTCAAAGAATTGTGAACAGCGATCTTGTGGGAGCGAGCCTGCTCGCGAAGGCGGTCTGACATTCAACATCGATGTTGCCTGAAATGACGTCTTCGCGAGCAGGCTCGCTCCCACAGGGTTCAGGTTTGAATCAGAAGAGTTTCAGCGGTTCTTCATTCAGTGCCGCCAACTGCTCACGCAACGCCAGCACCTGGTCGCCCCAATACCGCTCCGTGCCAAACCACGGAAAGCTGTGCGGGAATGCCGGGTCGTCCCAGCGTCGCGCCAGCCAGGCGCTGTAGTGCATCAGGCGCAAGGCGCGCAACGGTTCGATCAGCGCCAGTTCGCGCGGGTCGAAATCATGGAATTCGTTGTAGCCGTCCATCAATTCCGACAACTGCCCCAGACATTCCTGGCGATCGCCGGCAAGCATCATCCAGATGTCCTGCACCGCAGGGCCCATGCGGCAGTCGTCGAGGTCGACGATGTGGAACATCTCGTCGCGGCACATCATGTTGCCGGGGTGGCAGTCGCCGTGCATGCGGATGTTCTGGTGCGGCGTGGCGGCGTAGACGTCTTCGACGCGTTTGAGCAGGTCGCGGGCAACCGACTCGTAAGCCGGCAGCAGGCTCTTGGGAATGAAATTGCCTTCGAGCAAAGTGTTCAGCGAGGCATGGCCGAAGTTCTGCACGGCGAGGGCTTCGCGGTGTTCGAACGGCTTGGTGCCGCCCACCGCATGCATGCGCCCGAGCAACTGGCCGAGGCGATACAGTTGGTCAAGATTGCCCGGCTCTGGCGCCCGACCACCACGACGCGGGAACAGGGTGAAGCGGAAGCCGGCGTGCTCATGCAGGGTTTCGCCGTTGTGGATCAGCGGCGCTACCACCGGGATGTCGATGTCGGCCAGTTCGAAAGTGAACTGGTGCTCTTCGAGGATGGCCTCGTTGGTCCAGCGCTGCGGACGATAGAACTTGGCAATCAGCGGCTCGGAGTCTTCGATACCGACCTGATACACACGGTTTTCGTAGCTGTTGAGCGCCAGAATGCGCGCGTCGCTGAGGAAGCCGATGCTTTCAACGGCATCCAGGACGAGATCGGGGGTGAGGGTTTCAAACGGGTGGGCCATGCTGACTCCTGCGCGCAGCAGGCTGCTGCGTCCGGCTCGGCATGGTAGCGCAGATGGCGGCGCGAAGGGTGTTGGTGTCTGCCCGGGCCTCTTCGCGAGCAGGCTCGCTCCCACCTTGGAATGCTATTCCCTGTGGGAGCGAGCCTGCTCGCGAAAGCGGTTTATCAGGCGCCGACAACCCCGCCGTCTTCGCGGGTAATCGCCATCACCGAAGACCTTGGCTTGCCATTGGGCAGATGTTCGGGGAAGGTCGAACCGCCGTTTTCGCCCGGATGCTGAATCCCGACAAACAGGGTTTTCTGATCCGGCGAGAAGCTGATCCCCGTCACTTCACAACCCACCGGCCCGACCATGAAACGGCGAATCTCACCGGTCGCAGGATCGGCGCAGAGCATCTGGTTGTTGCCCATGCCGGCGAAGTCGCCGGCGTTGCTCGAATCGCCGTCGGTGAGAATCCACAGGCGGCCGGCCTTGTCGAAACCCAGACCGTCGGGACTGTTGAACATGTTCTGCGGGGTGATGTTGGATGAGCCACCCTTCGGCGTCCCGGCATGCACGCCCGGGTTGCCGGCGACCACAAACAGATCCCAGGCAAACGTCTTCGAGGCGTGATCGTTGCGGTCGGTGCGCCATCGCAGAATCTGCCCGTAAACGTTCTTCTCGCGCGGGTTCGGCCCGCCCACCGGTTGCCCGTCTTCACCGCGCTTGGCGTTGTTGGTCAGGGTGCAATAAACCTGGCCGTCCTTGGGACTGACGACGATCCACTCCGGGCGGTCCATGCGTGTTGCGCCAACCACGCTGGCGGCAAGGCGCGCGTGGATCAGCACTTCTGCCTGATCGGCAAACCCGCTGCTGGCGTCGATGCCGTTCTTGCCGTGGGTCAGTTCGATCCACTGGCCCTGGCCTTTCGGATGATCGGGGTTGCCGTCACCGGCATCGAATTTGGCCACATACAACGTGCCGTGATCGAGGATGTCGCGGTTGGCTTTCTGATTGCGATGGTTGATGCGATCACGGCTGACGAATTTGTAAATGAACTCGCCACGCTCGTCGTCACCCATGTACACCACAGCGCGACCATCGTCGGTCTCGGCCAGCGCGGCGTTTTCATGCTTGAAGCGGCCCAGCGCGGTGCGTTTGACCGGAGTCGATTGCGGGTCGAACGGATCGATCTCGACCACCCAGCCGTGACGGTTGAGTTCGTTGGGGTTCTTGGCCATGTCGAAGCGCGGGTCGTGCGGGTGCCAGTTGATGTCTTTGCTGCTGGCGACAACGCCGTAGCGCTTTTGCGCCGCATCGAATTGCTGCTGGGCGTTGCTGCTGCCGAAGCAGTCGGTGAAGTTTTCTTCGCAGGTCAGGTAGGTGCCCCACGGCGTCTTGCCGTTGGCGCAGTTCTGGAAGGTGCCGAGGACTTTTTTGCCGTGCTTATCGGCGGCGGTTTTCATCAAGTCGTGGCCGCGGGCCGGACCGCTGATGCGCAGCGGCGAGTTGCCGTGGATGCGGCGGTTGTAGCGCGAGCCCTGGACGAATTGCCACTGGCCGTTCTTGCGCTGCACTTCGATCACCGACACGCCTTCGCAGGCCAATGCCTTGCGCACATCCTCAGCCGACTGCGGCATGCCGCCATGCGGATACAGGTAGCGATAGTTGGTGTATTCGTTGTTGATCGCCATCAGCGCGCGGTTCTTGTCGTCCGGGAAGGCGAACAGGCTCATGCCGTCATTGTTGTCGCCGAACTGCACTTCCTGTGCGGCAGCGGTGCCGTTACCGCTCGGATCGAAGGCCGGGCCGTTCTTGTGCAACGGCTGGCCCCAACTGATCAGCACCGAAGACTTGTAGCCCTTGGGCAGGCTGGTGGCGTCGGTGGTCGCCGCCGGAATGCTCTCGAAACCGAGCAGGCGGCTGTTGCCGGCGCTGACGCTGGCGGCCATGACGCTGCGGCTCAGCAGGTTGCCGCCGAGGAACATCGCCGCCCCGCACAACGCGCCGGCGCTGATGAAACCGCGACGGCTGAGGCCGACCATTTTTTCCAGATCAGTGGATTGGTTTTCTTCTAATAGGCTCACATCAGGCTCCCTGCTTGGTTATGGGCAACACCTTAATGCGGGTCGATGACGCTTTTGTGGCAAGGACAAATCAGAGCGGCGTGCCGATCAGCACGTTGGACGGCGCGCATTGCACCTGCACCGCAGACCCCACGCCGAGTTGCTGGTTGCGCAAGTGCAGCGGTTCGGCCAAGGCGCAAAGTGTCTGGCCGTTGGGCAGGGAAATGCGCACCTCGCTGGGGCCGTCCTCGGCATCGAGGATCGCTTCGATGGTGCCGTGCAGGACATTGTGTCCGGGCGTGGCCGGCTGATCGGCGCCGAGCAACTCAAGCCAGCCAGCCTTGATCAGCGCCATCACTTCGGTACCGATCTGCAATTCCAGATGCACGGTGCTGTCGTGGGTGATCTGTGCCTCCAGAGCAATGCCTTCTGCCAGTTCGAGGCGGATCAGATCGTTGCGCCCCTGCGCCTGAATCGCTGCCACCGTGCCATGCAGCTGATTGCGCGCGCTGGTCCTGAGCATCAGCCGCCCGAGCAGGTCGAGATCGCTGGCGTCTTCCGCCGCTTCCAGCACCTGCGCCTGCAACGCCTGCAATTTCTGATACAGGCGCAGCACCCGCTCGCCCTCGCTGGACAGTCTGGCGCCGCCACCACCCTTGCCGCCCACCACGCGCTCGACCAAGGGTTTCTGCGCCAGGTTGTTCAACTCATCGATCGCATCCCATGCCGCCTTGTAACTGAGCCCCGCGCTCTTCGCCGCACGGGTGATCGAGCCTTGCTCGGCGATGTGTTGCAGCAGGGCAATGCGCTGCGGGCGGCGGACGATGTGCTGGGAGAGCAGGGTGGGCAGGGACATGGCAGAACGCTTCTGGCTCGGGCGATGAGAGGGACGTTGGCCACTTGCAACGCGCGAGTCAAGCCTGACGCCGAGCCCCTGTGGGAGCGAGCCTGCTCGCGAAAGCGGTTTGACCAACCACAGCTTTGTTGAATGTGACGCCCATTCGCGAGCAGGCTCGCTCCCACATGAGATCTGTATTCGCTTCAGGTACCGGGCTTCGGCGTCCGGGCCAGGCAATACACATCAACCCGCGCCGCACCTGCATTCATCAACAACCGCGCCAGCGCCTGAGCGGTCGCGCCCGTGGTCAGAACATCATCCACCAGCGCGAAATGGCGGCCGCTTAGCTCTGCATCAGGCGCCAGCGCAAAGGCATTGCGCAAATTGCGTTTGCGCGCCTTGGCATCGAGATCCTGCTGGGCATCGGTGTCCATGACTCGCCTTAGAAGCTGTTCTTCACAGGGCAAATCCAGCGACACACTCAACCAGCGCGCGAGCATCGCCGCTTGATTGAATCCTCGCCGACGCAGTCGTTTATTCGCCAACGGCACCGGTAGCAACACATCGGGTCGCGGCAAGTCCTCGGCGAAGCGATGCTGCAGGTATTGGCCGAGAACGTCGGCGAGCAGGTGACCAAACGGCCATTTCGCGTTGTGTTTAAAGCGCGTGATCAGGCTGTCCACCGGGAAACCATAAACCCACGGCACGGCAACCTGCTCGAAGGCCGGAGGCTCTAGCAGGCACTCGCCGCAAGTCAGGCCATCCGCCGCCAGCGGCAAAGCGCAGCTCTGACAATGGCTGCCGAGCCAGGGCAATTCGGTTTCGCAGGACTCGCACATTGGCATTTGTGCTTCTGCCGGCTCATCGCACAGCAAACAGGTCTGTACGTTTTTTAAACAGATGTAAACCTGTCCTTGGTATTGCGGTTGACAGCGCATCACTCTTCCTTAAATATGCCGAACATCCGTGTAGCGCCTGTGGATATTCCATTTCCCCCGGCGCCAGCCAAGCATAACCAAGGAATTGCCCATGAGCGCGAGCACCACTGCCACCCTGCGTCACGATTGGTCTCTGGCCGAAGTCAAAGCACTCTTCGTACAGCCATTCAACGACTTGCTGTTCCAGGCGCAAACGGTGCACCGCGCACATTTCAACGCCAACCGCGTGCAGGTCTCGACGCTGCTGTCGATCAAGACCGGCGCCTGCCCGGAAGACTGCAAGTACTGCCCGCAGTCCGGGCACTACAACACCGGTCTGGAAAAAGAAAAGCTGATGGAAGTGCAGAAAGTCCTCGAAGAGGCGGCCCGCGCCAAAGCCATCGGTTCGACGCGATTCTGCATGGGCGCGGCGTGGAAACATCCGTCGGCCAAAGACATGCCGTATGTGTTGAAGATGGTTGAAGGGGTGAAAGCCTTGGGCCTGGAAACCTGCATGACCCTCGGCCGTCTCGATCAGGAGCAGACCGAAGCGCTGGCCAGGGCCGGTCTCGATTACTACAACCACAACCTCGACACCTCGCCGGAGTTCTACGGCAGCATCATCACCACTCGCACTTACAGCGAGCGTCTGCAGACGCTGGCCTACGTGCGTGAGTCGGGGATGAAAATCTGCTCCGGCGGCATTCTCGGCATGGGCGAATCGCTGGACGATCGCGCCAATCTGCTGATCCAGCTGGCCAACCTGCCCGAGCACCCGGAGTCGGTGCCGATCAACATGCTGGTGAAAGTCGCCGGCACGCCGCTGGAAAACGCCGAAGACATCGACCCGTTCGACTTCATCCGCATGCTCGCCGTGGCGCGCATCCTCATGCCGCAATCTCACGTGCGCCTGTCCGCCGGTCGCGAAGCGATGAACGAGCAGATGCAGGCCCTGGCATTTTTCGCCGGCGCCAACTCGATTTTCTACGGCGACAAATTGCTCACCACCGCCAACCCGCAGGCGGACAAGGACATGCAGCTGTTCGCGCGCCTCGGTATCCAGCCGGAGGCTCGCGAAGAGCATTCCGATGAGGTTCATCAAGCTGCGATCGAGCAGGCGCTGGTGGAGCAGAAGAGTAGTGAGCAGTTCTACAACGCTGCGGTGTAATAAACCGCGCGGATTGCCCTGAAGGAATGCAAAACCCCTGTGGGAGCGAGCCTGCTCGCGAAAGCGGTTTGGCCGCCAACATCCATGTTGGATGTGACGCCCATTCGCGAGCAGGCTCGCTCCCACAGGGGATCTGTGTCATTTGAAAATCGAGGCCTGCATGTCTTTCGATCTCGCCGCACGCCTTGCTGCCCGCCGTGCCGACAAACTCTACCGGCAGCGGCCGCTGCTCGAATCGCCGCAAGGGCCGGAAGTGGTGGTGGACGGCCAACCGCTGCTCGCTTTCTGCAACAACGACTATCTGGGCCTGGCCAATCATCCGCAGGTGATCGAAGCCTGGCGCGCCGGTGCCGAGCGCTGGGGTGTCGGCGGTGGCGCGTCGCATCTGGTGATCGGCCACAGCAGCCCTCATCACGCGCTGGAAGAAGCACTCGCCGATCTGACCGGACGCCCACGTGCGCTGCTGTTCACCACCGGCTACATGGCCAACCTCGGCGCGGTCACCGCGCTGGTCGGGCAGGGCGATACGGTGCTGGAAGACCGGCTCAATCACGCCTCGTTGCTGGACGCGGGCCTGTTGTCCGGCGCGCGTTTCAACCGCTATCTGCACAACGACGCCGAAAGCCTGGGCAAACGCCTGGAGAAAGCCACTGGCAACACACTGGTGGTGACCGATGGCGTATTCAGCATGGACGGTGACATCGCCAACCTGCCCGCGCTGGCCCGCGCGGTCAAGGCCAAAGGCGCGTGGCTGATGGTCGACGATGCCCACGGCTTCGGTCCTCTGGGCGCCAACGGTGGCGGCATCGTCGAGCATTTCGGCCTGAGCCAGGACGATGTGCCGGTGCTGGTCGGCACCCTCGGCAAAGCCTTCGGCACCGCCGGGGCCTTTGTCGCTGGCAGCGAAGAGTTGATCGAAAGCCTGATCCAGTTCGCCCGCCCGTACATCTACACCACCAGCCAACCGCCGGCGCTGGCCTGCGCGACGCTGAAAAGCCTCGAGCTGCTGCGCAGCGAGCACTGGCGCCGTGAGCACTTGCAGATGCTGATCCGCCAGTTCCGCCACGGCGCCGAGCAGATCGGGCTGGAGCTGATGGACAGCTTCACGCCGATCCAGCCGATCATGATCGGCGATGCCGGGCGCGCCGTGCGGTTGTCGCAGATGCTGCGCGAGCGCGGGCTGATGGTGACCGCAATTCGCCCACCGACCGTGCCTGCCGGGAGCGCGCGCCTTCGCGTGACGCTGACCGCCGCCCACAGCGAGGCGCAGGTGCAACTGTTGCTGGAAGGGTTGGCAGATTGTTTCGCCCGATTGTCATTGGAGCCAGGCCATGCGTAATCGTCTGATTCTGCTGCCCGGCTGGGGCCTCGGCGTGTCGCCGCTGGAACCGCTGGCCGCAGCATTGCGTGGCCTCGACGAACATCTGCAAGTCGAGATCGAACCGCTGCCGGAGCTGGATTCCGCTGACCTTGAAGACTGGCTCGACGAACTCGATGCGCGCATTCCACAGGAAGTCTGGCTCGGTGGCTGGTCGCTGGGTGGCATGCTCGCCTCTGAGTTGGCGGCACGACGCGGCGAGGCGTGCTGCGGCCTGCTCACGCTGGCGAGCAACCCTGCGTTTGTCGCCCATGAGCAATGGCCGACCGCGATGCCCGGCGAGACTTTCGATGCATTTCTTGGCGGTTGCCAGGCCGATCCGCGTACCACGCTCAAGCGCTTCTCTCTTTTATGTGCGCAAGGTTCACCAGACGCGCGTGGCTTGTCGCGCTTGCTGCTCGGTGGTGCACCAGCCACCGCGCCGGCCGCGCTGATGGCGGGTCTGGAGCTCCTTGCGCAACTGGACACACGCCAAGCGTTGCAGGCGTTTCGCGGCCCGCAGTTTCATCTGTTCGGCGGGCAGGACGCTCTGGTCCCGGCGGAAGCGGCTGGTGCATTGTTCGCGCTGTTGCCGGATATCGAAATTGGTCTGATTGAACAGGCCAGCCATGCTTTTCTGCTGGAAGACCCGCATGGAGTCGCGGGCGCGATCCAGGCTTTTCTTCATGAGTGCGCTGATGACTGACCTGTCCCTTGTGCTGCCTGGGGGCTTGCCCGACAAGCGCCAGGTGGCGGCGTCTTTTTCTCGTGCTGCGGCCAGTTACGACAGCGTCGCCGAGTTTCAGCGTGACGTCGGCACGCAGCTGCTTGAGCGTTTGCCTGGGAGTTTCATGCCGTCGCGGTGGCTCGATCTCGGTTGCGGCACTGGCTATTTCACCCGCGCGCTGGCCTCGCGTTTCACCCAGGGCAGCGGTGTCGCGCTGGACATCGCCGAGGGCATGCTCAATCACGCACGGCCGTTGGGTGGCGCTGAGCATTTCATTGCCGGCGATGCCGAACGGCTACCGTTGCAGGAAGCGAGCGTCGATCTGATTTTCTCCAGTCTCGCGGTGCAGTGGTGCGCCGACTTCGAGGCGGTGCTCAGCGAAGCCTTGCGCGTGCTGAAACCGGGCGGGATTTTTGCCTTTGCTAGTCTGTGTACAGGAACGTTGTTCGAGTTGCGTGAGAGTTGGCAGCAGGTCGACGGGTTGGTGCACGTCAATCGCTTCCGCGAGTTCGCCCGCTATGAACAGTTATGTGCCGGCAGTGGCATGCGCATTTTGGCGCTGCAGAATCAGCCGCACGTGTTGCATTACCCGGATGTGCGCAGCCTGACCCATGAGCTGAAAGCGCTGGGCGCGCATAATCTGAATCCCGGGCGGCCGGGCGGTTTGACCGGACGGGCGCGGATTCTCGGGCTGATCGACGCGTATGAGCGGTTCCGTCAGGCGTCGGGGCTGCCGGCAACGTATCAGGTGGTGTACGCCGTGTTGGAGAAACCTCTATGAGCGCAGCCTATTTCATCACCGGTACCGACACCGATGTCGGCAAGACCACCGTCGCTGCCGGATTGCTCCATGCTGCGCGGTCGGCAGGCTTGAGCACGGCGGCGGGCAAACCGGTGGCATCGGGTTGCGACGTCACGCCCAAGGGCTTGCGTAATTCCGATGCCTTGGCGCTGCTGGCCGAATGTTCGTTGCCGCTGACTTATCAACAGGTCAATCCGGTGGCGTTCGAGCCAGCGATCGCGCCGCACCTGGCGGCGCGCGAAGCAGGTGTCGCGCTGACGGTGCAATCGCTGCTGGCGCCAATGCGCGGGATTCTCGCGATGAATGCCGATTTCACCCTGATCGAAGGCGCGGGCGGCTGGCGGGTGCCGTTGGCCGATCAGGACAATCTCTCGGACCTGGCGATTGCGCTGAAGCTGCCGGTGATTCTGGTGGTGGGCGTGAGGCTGGGTTGTATCAGTCATGCGTTGCTGACCGCCGAGGCGATTGCCCGCGATGGCCTGCAATTGGCGGGGTGGGTGGCCAACATTATCGATCCGAAAACTTCGCGGCTGGAGGAAAACCTTGCGACTCTGGCCGAGCGCATTCCCGCGCCGTGCCTGGGCCGGGTACCGAAACTCAAGGCGTTGAGCGCCGAAGCGGTGGCCGAGCATTTGCAACTGGATTTGCTCGATTAAGTTTCTCGCTATGAACAGGCACTGTGCCATTAGTGTTTTTGACGGGCGTTTTGCTGACGCGTCTGCTTCAATGGCGAGCATTGATCCTTTGCAGGGATGAGAGTGGCTATGGAAATCTCCGGCAACACAGCTTTTTATGCGGGGCTGAGCTCGATTCAGTCCGGGCAGAACCGCGTCGATCAGGCCGCCAGCCAGATCGCCAATAACACCATCGAACGCTCGGTGACCAGCCAGTCGTCCGAAGTGCAGGTCAATCGCCTGCGCGGTGTGGATCGCGCACAAGAATCGGATCTGGCGAGCAATATCGTCGAGCTGGCGCAGGGCAAGATCCAGGCAGAGCTGGGTGTGAAGGTGGCCAAAGCTTCCGACGAAGTGCTGGGGACGATCATCGATACCTTCGCCTGATTGAATTTGTTGTAGACCCCCGAAACGCCGCGCCCTGTCGCGGCGTTTTTCGTTTAAGTCCTTCTTGCTCAACTAATCTTTCTTCAACGCTCGTGGCTTGTTTGAAGTCGCGGCGATTTGTCGTCTTCGACATTTGGCAAAACTGATGACGAACGGCAAAAGAACGACGCTTGACAAGATTTCGGCGTAAACGTATGTTTCAAACAACTGTTTGACCGTCACAACAACTCAACACGGTCGTTCATTCCCGGTTACATCAGCAGAGGTTTATCGCTATGCCTGACTACAAGGCCCCCTTGCGTGATATTCGCTTCGTTCGTGACGAGCTGCTCGGCTACGAAGCGCACTATCAGAGCCTGCCAGCGTGCGCAGACGCCACGCCGGACATGGTTGACGCCATCCTCGAGGAAGGCGCCAAGTTTTGTGAGCAGGTACTGGCGCCGCTGAACCGCGTGGGCGACATCGAAGGCTGCACCTGGAGCGAGTCCGGCGTGAAAACCCCGACTGGCTTCAAAGAGGCGTACAAGCAATTCGTCGAAGGCGGCTGGCCAAGCCTGGCCCACGACGTTGAGCATGGCGGTCAGGGCCTGCCTGAGTCGCTGGGCCTGGCAGTGAGCGAAATGGTCGGCGAAGCCAACTGGTCGTGGGGCATGTACCCAGGCCTGTCGCACGGTGCGATGAACACCATCTCCGAGCACGGCACCCCTGAGCAGCAGGAAGCCTATCTGACCAAACTGGTCTCCGGCGAATGGACCGGCACCATGTGCCTGACCGAACCGCACTGCGGCACCGACCTGGGCATGCTGCGCACCAAGGCCGAGCCTCAGGCCGACGGTTCCTACAAAGTTTCCGGCACCAAGATCTTCATCTCGGCCGGTGAACACGACATGGCCGACAACATCGTCCACATCGTACTGGCCCGCCTGCCGGATGCTCCGGCTGGCACCAAAGGCATCTCGCTGTTCATCGTTCCAAAGTTCCTGCCAAACGCCGATGGCACCATTGGCGCTCGCAACGCAGTGAGCTGCGGTTCGCTGGAACACAAGATGGGCATCCACGGCAACGCCACCTGCGTGATGAACTTCGACGGCGCCACCGGTTACCTGATCGGCCCGGCGAACAAAGGCCTGAACTGCATGTTCACCTTTATGAACACCGCCCGTCTCGGTACCGCGCTGCAAGGTCTGGCCCACGCCGAAATCGGCTTCCAGGGCGGTCTGAAATACGCTCGTGATCGCCTGCAAATGCGCTCGCTGACTGGCCCGAAAGCGCCGGACAAAGCCGCTGACCCGATCATCGTCCACCCGGACGTGCGCCGCATGCTGTTGACCATGAAGGCGTTCGCCGAAGGCAACCGCGCGATGGTGTACTTCACCGCCAAGCAAGTCGACATCGTCAAATACGGCGTCGATGAAGAAGAGAAGAAGAAGGCCGACGCGCTGCTGGCGTTCATGACCCCGATCGCCAAAGCGTTCATGACCGAAGTCGGTTTCGAAGCCGCTAACCACGGCGTGCAGATCTACGGTGGCCACGGCTTCATCGCCGAGTGGGGCATGGAGCAGAACGTTCGCGACAGCCGCATTTCGATGCTGTACGAAGGCACCACCGGTATCCAGGCTCTCGACCTGCTCGGCCGCAAAGTGCTGATGACTCAAGGCGAAGCTCTGAAAGGCTTCACCAAGATCGTCCACAAGTTCTGCCAGACCAACGAAGGCAACGAAGCCGTCCAGGAATTCGTCGCGCCGCTGGCTGCACTGAACAAGGAATGGGGCGAGCTGACCATGAAGGTCGGTATGGCCGCCATGAAAGACCGCGAAGAAGTCGGCGCGGCCTCCGTGGACTACCTTATGTACTCCGGTTATGCCTGCCTGGCCTACTTCTGGGCTGACATGGCGCGTCTGGCTGCGGAAAAACTGGCTGCCGGCACCAGCGACGAGGCGTTCTACACCGCCAAGCTGCAAACCGCGCGCTTCTACTTCCAGCGCATCCTGCCGCGTACCCGCACGCACGTGGCCACTATGCTGTCGGGCGCTGGCAACCTGATGGACATGAAAGAAGAAGACTTCGCACTGGGCTACTAAGCCTTCACGCAGTCTGACGAAAACCGCTGCTCCCATTAGGGGGCAGCGGTTTTTTTGTTTGCGGATGGCTCAGATAGTCGAGCTTCCGGCCGTTACAGAGACCGTGTGTGATCTGGATCACATTGTATGGGCTTGGCCGCACTTTGCAGGCACAATGCCATCTCTTTGCTATGACGGGTCGGAGCTTACCCTTGCCGCGTTCTTCCGCTGTACGTTTCAGCCATTTCCTGCCATCACTGCTGTTATTGCTTGCGGGGCTGGCGGCTGCGTACGTCAAAGACCTCAGCGTATTTTTCACATCGCTGTTCAACGTGTTGCCGACATTGGTTCTGCTCCTCGGTGGCGCTTATTGCGCGGTGTATCGACGTCAGCGCGAACTGTTTCTTATGCTGACGGTGTACATCGCCTACTTTTTGCTCGATACCCAGACCGATTTCTACCGCGACAACGGCAAGGTCCGCGAAGACGCTGCGGTGGTGTTTCATCTGGTCTGCCTGCTGCTGCCGTTGTTGTTCGGGCTATTCGCGGCGTGGCAGGAACGTACGCATCTATTCCAAGACATGGTCGCGCGCTTTGCCGTGCTGCTGGCATTCGGCAGCGTGGCGCTAGGGCTGGAACAAAGTTACCCACAGGCGCTGCTGCTGTGGTTGTCGGAGATCCGCTGGCCGGCGCTGCACGGCGCGTGGATGAGCCTGATCCAGTTGTCCTACCCGGTGTTCATCTCGGCCTTCCTGCTCCTGGCCTGGCAATACTGGCGCAACCCGCGTCCGTTGCACGCGGCGCAACTGGTCGGCTTGCTCGGGGTGTTCTGGATGTTGCCGAAGACCTTCATTCTGCCGTTCACCCTGAACATCATGTGCAGCCAGGTGATGCTGATGATCGCTGCGGCGGTTGCGCATGAGGCCTATCAAATGGCCTTCCGCGACGAGCTCACCGGTCTGCCAGGACGACGTGCGCTCAACGAGCGCATGCAGCGTCTGGGGCGCAACTACGTGCTGGCGATGAGCGACGTCGATCACTTCAAGAAATTCAACGACACCCACGGCCACGATGTCGGTGATCAGGTGCTGCGCCTGGTCGCCAGCAAACTGTCGAAAATCAGCGGTGGCGGTAGGGCGTATCGCTACGGCGGTGAGGAATTTGCCTTGGTGTTTGCAGGCAAAACCCTTGAGGAGTGCATGCCGCACCTGGAAGTGATTCGTGAGTCGATCGCTTCCTACAGCATTCAGTTGCGCAACCAGGAAAACCGCCCGCAGGACGACCAGCAAGGGCGCCAGCGCCGCAGCGGTTCCGGCGCCTCGGCCGTGTCGGTGACTGTGAGCATCGGCGTCGCCGAACGCGTGGAGCAGCGCACTCCCGAAGAAGTGCTCAAGTCCGCTGACCAGGCGTTGTACAGCGCCAAGGGCGCCGGGCGTAACTGCGTCATGGCATTCGGGCAGAACCGCCGTGGCGCGGTGCGCATGGACGCCGCTGCGGGTTGAGTGATGACGGCGCATTCAGCGCCCGCACGATGATTGTCGCGGGTGGTGGCCAGCAGTAGGTTGGAGGAATCTGCTGACGGAGAAGCCACCATGCCCGAGTACAAAGCTCCCCTGCGCGACATGCGCTTTCTGATCGATCACGTCTTCGACTTCCACTCCAGCTACGCCAATCTCGGCGCGCATGACGCCAGCCCGGACATGATCAGCGCGATCCTCGAAGAAGGCGCGAAGTTCTGCGAGAACGTGCTGGCCCCGCTCAATCGCAGCGGCGATGAAGAGGGCTGCCATTTCGACAACGGCGTGGTGACAACGCCTACAGGCTTCAAGCAGGCCTTCGCACAATATGTCGAGGGCGGCTGGCACGGTTTGGCGGCTGATCCGGCTTACGGTGGCCAAGGGTTGCCGAGCTCGCTGGGGCTGGTGATCAGCGAGATGGTCGGCTCCAGCAACACGTCCTGGGGCATGTACCCTGGCCTGACCCACGGCGCGATGTCGGCGATCCACGCCCACGGTACTGCCGAGCAGAAAGACACCTACCTGAGCAAACTCACCGCTGGCCAGTGGACCGGCACCATGTGCCTGA
Source organism: Pseudomonas sp. Sample_9 (assembly GCF_004307535.1). Taxonomy (NCBI): domain Bacteria; kingdom Pseudomonadati; phylum Pseudomonadota; class Gammaproteobacteria; order Pseudomonadales; family Pseudomonadaceae; genus Pseudomonas; species Pseudomonas sp. Sample_9. The sequence goes on along the minus strand of NZ_RAZO01000290.1, from coordinate 54,233 downwards.
CCGAAGCGCACTGCGGCACTGATCTGGGCATCATCAAGACCCGCGCGGTGCCCCGGGCCGACGGCAGCTACGCGATCACCGGCAGCAAGATTTTCATTTCCGCCGGCGAGCATGACCTGAGCGACAACATCATCCATCTGGTCCTGGCCAAGCTGCCGGACGCACCGGCCGGAACCAAGGGCATTTCCCTGTTTATCGTGCCGAAATTCCTGCCGGATGCAGCAGGCGAAGCGGGTGAGCGCAATGGCGTTTCCTGCGGCTCGATCGAGCACAAGATGGGCATCAAGGCTTCGGCCACCTGCGTGTTGAATTTCGATGCCGCCACCGGTTATCTGATCGGTGAGCCGAACAAGGGCCTCAACTGCATGTTCACCATGATGAACCACGCGCGGCTCGGCACCGGCATGCAAGGGCTGTGTCTGGGCGAGGCGAGTTTTCAGGGTGCGATCAAGTACGCCAACGACCGCCTGCAGATGCGCGCCCTGACCGGCGCCAAGGCCCCGGAAAAACCTGCTGACCCGATCATCGTCCACCCCGATGTGCGGCGCATGCTGCTGACCATGAAGGCCTTCAACGAAGGCAACCGCGCGCTGACCTATTTCACCGCGCAGATGCTCGACGTCGCGCACCTGAGCAGCGACGCCGAGGCGCGTCAGGAGGCCGAAGACCTGTTGGCGTTCCTCACGCCGATCTGCAAGGCGTTTATGACCGACACCGGGCTGGAAGTGACCAACCACGGCATGCAAGTGTTCGGCGGCCACGGTTTCATTCGTGAGTGGGGCATGGAGCAACTGGTGCGCGATTGCCGGATTGCACCGATCTACGAGGGCACCAACGGCATTCAGGCGCTGGACCTGCTCGGGCGCAAGGTGCTGGGCAGCCAGGGCAAGCTGCTGCGCGGCTTTACCAAGATCGTCCACAAGTTCTGCGCAGCGAACGCCGGCCACGCGCAATTGGGCGGCTTCGTCGCGCAACTTGACGGGCTCAATCAACAGTGGGGCGACCTGACCATGAAGGTCGGTATGGCCGCCATGAAGAACCCGGACGAAGTCGGTGCCGCATCGGTCGATTATCTGATGTACAGCGGCTACATCATCCTTGGCTACCTGTGGCTGCGCATGGCGTTGGTTGCCCAGGCACAGTTGGAGGCGGGCGAGGGTGAGGCTGATTTCCTCAAAGGCAAACTGGCGACGTGCGAGTTCTACTTCAAGCGTTTGTTGCCGCGCACGGCTGCGCATCAGGCAGCCATCGAGGCGGGCAGTGATTGTTTGATGAATTTGCCGGCGGAGGCGTTTGCTTTGTAGGGCAGATCGAAAGATCGCGGCGATCTTTTTCTGGTGACTAAAAATAACAAATCAGTCACCGGTTGACCCTATGTGTCGCAAAAGTTGTTGAGGTACACTCAGGCTCAACGAAAACATCATTCCACGAACCACCTGTTTAGATCTTGCGAGGTTTGCCATGGCTGACTACAAAGCGCCGCTGCGCGATATGCGCTTCGTCCTCAATGAAGTGTTCGAAGTCGCCAAGCTCTGGGCCGAGCTGCCAGCGCTGGCCGAGACCGTCGATGCCGAAACCGTTGAAGCGATTCTCGAAGAGGCCGGCAAGGTCACCAGCAAAAGCATCGCGCCGCTGAGCCGTGCCGCTGACGAGGAAGGTTGCCATTGGGCGGACGGTGCCGTCACCACGCCGGCCGGCTTCCCACAGGCCTATCAGACATATGCTGAAGGCGGCTGGGTCGGCGTCGGTGGCGATCCGGCCTATGGCGGCATGGGCATGCCCAAAGCCGTGTCGGCGCAGGTCGAAGAAATGGTCAACTCCGCCAGCCTGGCGTTCGGTCTGTACCCGATGCTGACCGCCGGCGCCTGCCTGTCGATCAACGCCCACGCCAGTGAAGAACTGAAAGCTGCGTACCTGCCGAACATGTACGCCGGCATCTGGGCCGGTTCCATGTGCCTCACCGAGCCGCACGCCGGTACCGACCTGGGCATCATCCGCACCAAAGCCGAACCTCAGGCTGACGGTTCCTACAAGGTCAGCGGCACCAAGATCTTCATCACCGGCGGCGAGCACGACCTCACCGAAAACATCATTCATCTGGTACTGGCCAAGCTGCCTGATGCCCCGGCCGGTCCGAAAGGCATTTCGCTGTTCCTGGTGCCGAAGTTCATGGTCAATGCCGACGGCAGCCTCGGTGCGCGTAACCCGGCCAACTGCGGTTCGATCGAACACAAGATGGGCATCCAGGCGTCGGCGACCTGCGTGATGAACTTCGACGAAGCCGTCGGCTATCTGGTCGGCGAGCCGAACAAAGGCCTGGCGGCGATGTTCACCATGATGAACTACGAGCGCCTGGGTGTTGGTATTCAAGGCCTGGCCACGGGCGAGCGCTCTTATCAGAACGCTGTTGAATATGCGCGCGATCGTCTGCAGAGCCGTTCGCCGACCGGCGCGCAGAACAAGGACAAAGTCGCTGACCCGATCATCGTCCACCCGGACGTGCGACGCATGCTGCTGACCATGAAAGCCTCGAACGAAGGCGGCCGTGCGTTCTCCACGTATGTGGCGATGCAACTGGACACCGCCAAGTTCAGTGAAGACGCGACCACCCGCAAGCGCGCGGAAGATCTGGTGGCTTTGCTGACGCCGGTGGCGAAAGCCTTCCTGACCGACCTGGGTCTGGAAACCACCGTCCACGGCCAGCAGATTTTCGGCGGCCACGGCTACATCCGCGAGTGGGGCCAGGAGCAACTGGTGCGTGACGTGCGCATCACCCAGATCTACGAAGGCACCAACGGCATCCAGGCGCTGGACCTGGTCGGGCGCAAGATCGTTGGCAGTGGCGGCGCGTTCTACCAGTTGTTCGCTGACGAGATCCGCCATTTCACCGCTACCGCCAGTGCTGATCTGGGCGAGTTCACCAAGCCGTTGAACGATGCCGTCGACACCCTCGACGAGCTGACCGCGTGGCTGCTGGACCGGGCGAAAAACAATCCGAACGAAATCGGCGCGGCCTCGGTCGAATATTTGCAAGCGTTCGGATACACCGCTTACGCCTACATGTGGGCGTTGATGGCCAAAGCCTCGCTGGGCAAGGAAGCGCAAGATGATTTCTATGCGAGCAAGCTGGGCACCGCACGCTTCTATTTCGCCCGTTTGCTGCCGCGTATCCACTCGTTGAGCGCGTCGGTCAAGGCCGGTAGCGAGTCGCTGTTCCTGCTGGATGCGGCGCAGTTTTGATCCCGTAGACGTCATGTAAGCATTTGCTTACGTGACGTGCTGCTGTTCTCCCATATCCGTATATTGGATCCACGGCTAATCTACATTTCATGGACGTCGCGCAGGAAGCGCAAAGTAAACAACACGGACACGTAGGATTCTGCCAGGGTGGCGGAGTGAAATGGATGTCAGGGAAACAGTCTGCAAAGCCCCGCTTCGGCGGGGTTTTCTTTTGCCTGAAGAAAAGTTTCAGGCAAGCGGATCGAGAGGCGGCTTCATTTCGCGATCGATTACCTCTTCAAGCAATGTCCGCAGCAGTGCCAGCGAGGCCTGCTGGCGCTGTACATCGCGGCACACCAGGCCAACTTTCAACGGCACCCGTGGTTCGCTCAGCGGTTTCCACAGCAGATCGGCATCGTCGTATTCCTTTTGCGAACGTCCCGGCAGCACCGTCGCCAGACGGGTATGCGGCAGGCTGTCGAGAATCCCCAACATAGTGTTCAGCTCGGCCTGCACCTGCGGGCGTCGACCGAGGCTGGTCAGTTGTGCCTGCCAGATCTGCCGGATCTGGAACTCTTCGCCGAGCAGCAACATGGGCAGCTCAGCAGCCTGGCGCATCGAGACCTTCTTGAACTCGCGCAAGGGATGGTCTGCCGGGATCACCAGCGTCAGTTCATCTTCGTACAGCAACACGCCGTGCAGACCGGGTTGGCGCGGTGGCAGATAGCTGATGCCGATGTCCAGCGAACCATTGAGCAGACGCCGTTCGATTTCCAGCCCCGTAAGTTCATAGATCTGCACCACAAGATGCGGCTGCGCCTTGCGCACACGCTCGAGCATTTGCGGCACGAGGCTGGTGTGCACCGTTTGCAACACACCGATCGCCAGGGTGCGCAATGCCTGACCCTTGAAATTACCCAACGCCTCGCGCGCCCGCTGCAAGCCATCGAGCAACGGCAGCGCGTGGTTGTACAGCGTGTGCGCAGCGAGGGTCGGCAGCAGGCGTTTACTGCTGCGCTCGAACAGGGTGACGTCGAGATTCTGCTCCAGCTGACGAATCTGCTGCGACAGTGCCGGTTGCGAGATCGAGAGGCGTTCCGCCGCGCGTCCGACATGGCCTTCTTCGTAGACCGCGACGAAATAACGCAGTTGTTTGAAATCCATAAGTAGCGCTTATCGAAATGGCTGAAAAATCGAAATGGCCTGAAGCCGTTTGCGCGCCTAGTCTAACCGCATTCACAAGGCTTGCAGGGCCAGAAAGCGTGACGAATTCCATTTGCTTCGTTCGTGTTTACATAGGCAGTTCAAAAAACCTCCAGCGAGGTTTTTCCGCATGAATCTGTTCAGTTTGCGGCGCCAGACGCCGAGTCTGGATGACCTCTGCTTCGAGGCGGGGCCATCTGCTATGACCGACCATCTCAATGCCCAACGCCTGATGCCCAGTGTCGAGCGGCCGCATCAAGTGTTCGTTCGCGGCCAGGGTTCATGGCTGTGGGACAGCAACGATCGCGCCTACCTCGACTTTTCCCAGGCCGGCGGCGCCAACAGCCTTGGCCACAGCCCCACGGCGCTGGTCAAAGCCATCGCCAATCAGGCTCAGGCGCTGATCAATCCAGGCTGCAATCTGCGTAATCGCGGCATGTTCAGCCTCGCCGAACGTCTGTGCGCCAGCACGTCCAGCGATCAGGCATACCTGCTCAACAGTGGCAGCGAGGCTTGTGAGGCGGCGATCAAACTGGCGCGCAAATGGGGGCAACTGCATCGCGGTGGCGCTTCGCGGATCATCGTGGCGCAGCAGGGTTGCCATGGCCGCAGTCTGGCGACGGTCGATCAAGTGCCATTCAACGACCTGCCGGCGCTGCATGCGGCGGTTGATGCGCAGACCGTGGCAATCATGCTAGAGCCGATCCAGAGCGATGCCGGGGTTATTCCCGCGACCGAGCACTACCTCAAAGGCGTCGAGCGACTGTGTCGTGACCTAGGCATTCTGCTGATTCTCGACGAAGTGCAGACCGGCATCGGCCGTTGCGGCAGCTTGCTTGCCGAACAGTCCTACGGCATTCGCGCCGATATCGTCGTGCTCGGCAAAGGCCTTGGCGGCGGCTTGCCGCTGGCGGCCTTGCTGGCGCGAGGCAAGGCCTGCTGCTTCGCCACTGGCGAGCTGAGCGGCACCCATCACGGCAACGCCTTGATCACGGCGGCCGGTCTGGTAGTGCTCGACAGCATCCATGACCGCAGCTTCTTTCAGCAGGTCAACGACAACGGCCAGCACCTGAGCGAAGGCCTGGCGCGACTGGCGCACCGCTACGGTCACGGCGAGTTGCGCGGCCAAGGCCTGTTTTACGGGTTGACGCTGTCCGACGAATGCGCCGACGCCGTCGTTCACGCCGCACTTCACGAAGGCCTGATATTGAACGCCGCGCAGCCTGACTGCCTGCGCTTCACCCCGGCCCTCACTGTCGGCAAAGCCAACATCGACGAAATGCTGCTGCGCCTGGGCCGCGCCTTCTCGCGAGTGCGCACCGCCCAGTTGCAATGCCGCAAGGGCATTGCCGTCTGAGCTGAGCAGCTCCAACCGATTACCCGAACCGTCTCGCGGTATAACGCACGCCCCACGCCTGATTCTTTTGGCGTAGGGCGTTTTTTTGTGGCCGGGTTTTACAGACGGGATTTAGAGCTTGAGGGATCGTACCGCGGATGGTCTTTTAGAGAATGCCAGCAAGGGATGCGGCCACGGCCTGATCAGTATCACCGAAAAAGCCGTTTTGCGATCTGTACCACTGGGTGGTATGTTTTTGGAAGGGATACCTATGCCATTGAGGTTGTTCAAGACCAAACGCTTCGCCCTCCAGGCCAGCAGGGCGTGGATCACAGATGAAGAGTTGCAGGAGGCGTTTCACCAGATGCTTCAGGGACAGGCGGACGATCTTGGCGGAGGCGTGTGGAAGAAGCGCTTGAAGGCGAACCGCCACCGTTCGATTGTTTTGGCAAAAGGTGGACATTACTGGATCTACCAAGTGCTTTTCGCCAAGCAGGATCAAATCAATATCACGCCAACGGAATTGAAGGATTTACGTAAATTGGCAAAGGTTTATGCGCAACTGACCGAAGAGCAGATCAGCGACTTGTTGGCGATGAAGGAGTTTGTGGAGATATGTCATGAGTAAGAAATTCAAAAGTGAAGTCTTTGAATCGATACACGAATCAGCCGGGGCGTTGCTTGCTGTCGGAGCAATCAACAAAGCAACGATGCGAGAATTCAATGACTCCTGTCTGGCATCGGTTCCCTTAGCGATCCCGGCTGAGGAGATCAAGGCGCTACGCGAGCGTAACAAGGTCAGCCAGCCGGTGTTTGCACGCTATCTCAACACCAGTGCATCCACGGTCAAGCAATGGGAATCGGGTGACAAACATCCCAGCGGTATGGCGCTCAAACTACTGAGCATCGTACAAAAACATGGGTTGAAAATTCTCGCTTGAGCCTGACGCAGCTATTGCACTGAACCCTGACGAACGGCGCAGGTCGATTAGCTTGTATGGCTCAAGTGAGCCAACCCCCATTCAGGAGCTGCCCCATGGATTTCATTCGTATCATCATCGCTATTCTGTTGCCGCCACTGGGCGTGTTTCTGCAGGTCGGGTTTGGCGGGGCGTTCTGGCTGAACATTCTGCTGACGTTGTGCGGCTACATTCCGGGGATCGTGCATGCGGTGTATATCATCGCCAAGCGTTGAGTCCGGTAGCGTCTATTAGATAGCTTTCGCGAGCAGGCTCGCTCCCACAGGGGATTTGTGAATGACGCAGATCCAATGTGGGAGCGAGCCTGCTCGCGAATGGGACGACACGGTTTTCAGTCAACCAGCCCCATCACCCGCCGATAAAACGTCCACTCCCGCTCCAGCGCATGCGCCTGGTTAGCCGCGCGACGAAAGCCGTGGCGTTCGTCAGGGTAGTAATGCGCTTCGACAGGGATGCCGTTGTGCTCCAGCGCCGCGACCATGTCGCGGGTCTGTTGCGGCACGACCACCGCGTCCAGTTCACCCTGGAAGAAAATCACCGGCACGCGAATGTTGTCTGCGTGCAGCAATGGCGTGCGTGAGGCATAGCGTTCGGCATCTCGCTCGGGATCGCCGATCAGCCAGTCCAGATAATCGCCCTCGAACTTGTGCGTGGCCCGTGCAAGCGCGACCGGATCGCTGACGCCGTAGAGGCTGGCGCCTGCGCGGAAAACCTGCCTGAACGCCAGTGCGCACAATGTGGTGTAACCACCTGCACTGCCACCGCGAATGAACGCGCGGTCACCATCGATCAAACCTTGGTCAGCGAGATAACTCACCACCGCGCAGGCATCCTCGACATCCACCTCGCCCCAGCGCAAATGCAGCGCTTGACGATATTCGCGACCATAGCCACTGCTGCCGCGATAGTTGAGGTCGGCGACGGCAAAGCCGCGCTGCGTCCAGTACTGGATACGCGGATCGAGGATCGGATAGCACGCCGAGGTCGGGCCGCCGTGGATGAACACCACCAGCGGCGGTTTCGCTTCACCGCTCATGGCCGGGTAAAAGAAACCGTGCGCCTCGCCGGAGCCGCTCGGATAACGCAAGGTCTGCGGACGGCTGATGCGTTCGGCAGGCAATGGAGCCACGCCGCCAGCGAGGATTTTCACGGCATGCGAGACACGATCAATGGCGATCACTGCCGACGGGCTGGTCGGCGATGCAGCGATGCAATAGATGAATTGTTGATCCATCGCCAAGTGGCGGAAGCGGCTGTAGCCACCGCTGAAATCTTCAACTCCAAGGGCCAGGCGACCGAAACCATCCTCGCTCCAGCTGGCTAAGAATTGATCACCGACAGGCAGCCAAGTGCAGCCGCCCAGTTGCCAGGGCGCGGGCGCGTGATCGGCCTCTGCACTCGGTAGCGCGTGCAAGCCATCGGACGTTTCGACCCACGGCTGCCAGTAGCCGCCACGATCTGTCAGGCAGTAGAGCCGGCCGTCGGCGTCGAAACGCGGCTGCTGGATCGACTCCTCGATCTGCTCGCCGGCAATACAACGAGGCGCAGAAAAATCACCGTCCGCGACCATCAACCGCGTCGAGGTCCACGGCTGATGCGGTCGGCTCCACTCGATCCATGCCAACTGCTGGCCGTCGGGGCTCAGCGTTGGCGATGCATAGAAATCCGCACCCTCGGCCAGCACCTGTCGCGTGCCGGCCGCCAGATCAATCGCCACCAGGCGATGTCGATCCTGCTGCTCTTCGACCGCCAACACCCGGCCAGCGGCGAATTGCAGATCGCCGTAGCGGCAGTCAGTCGATGTCAGCGCGACCGGCTCGCCATCCAGCGCCTGCCGATACATCTGCTGATCCGCTTCATTGACGAAAACCACCCCGTCAGGCGTCAGACAAAACGCACCACCGCCATATTCGTACACGCGGCTACGCACGCTGAAGCCGTCCGGCGTCAGACGTTTCGCTGCGCCATCGCGCCAATGCCAGATTCGGCACGCGGCATCCTCGGGGCGGTATTCATTCCAGAACACGCCATGGGCGCCGAGCTGCAGTTCGGCGAAGTCGGTTCCGGCGGCGACGGCCTGGGCGGCGCTGAAAGGCTCAGCCCTTGGCGATGAGGCGTGAGTTTCGTTCATTGCGAAAGGCCAATTGTTCGATGGTTTGAGTGGCGGTCTCGGCTTCTTCGCGGGCCTTGAGGATCACGCCGTGATGTTCGGACTTGCTGCACACCGGGTCGGCATTACTGGCGTCGCCGGTGAGCATGAACGCTTGGCAGCGGCAGCCGCCGAAGTCTTTTTCTTTCTCATCGCAAGAGCGGCACGGCTCGGGCATCCAGTCGTAACCGCGAAAACGGTTGAAGCCGAACGAGTCGTACCAGATGTGCTGCATGCTGTGATCGCGCACGTTGGGAAACTGCACAGGCATCTGGCGGGCACCATGGCAGGGCAGGGCGGTGCCGTCCGGGGTGACGGTCAGGAAGATGCTGCCCCAGCCGTTCATGCAGGCTTTCGGGCGTTCTTCGTAGTAATCCGGGGTGACGAAAATCAGCTTGCAGGGATGCCCTTCGGCTTCCAGCCTGGCGCGGTATTCGTTGGTGATGCGTTCGGCGCGCACCAGTTGTTCCTTGGTCGGCAACAGACCGACACGGTTGAGCTGCGCCCAGCCGTAGAACTGGCAAGTGGCGAGTTCGACGAAGTCAGCCTCCAGCGCAATGCACAGTTCGATAATGCGGTCGATCTTGTCGATGTTGTGCCGATGGGTGACGAAGTTCAGCACCATCGGATAGCCGTGGGCCTTCACCGCACGAGCCATTTCCAGCTTTTGCGCAAAGGCCTTTTTCGAGCCCGCCAGCAGGTTGTTCACTTGCTCGTCGCTGGCCTGAAAACTGATCTGGATGTGATCGAGCCCGGCCTTTTTGAAGTCGCTGATTTTCTGCTCGGTCAGGCCAATGCCGGAGGTGATCAGGTTGGTGTAGAAACCCAACTGCCGCGCTTCACGGATAAGTTCGGCCAAGTCCTGGCGCACCAACGGTTCGCCGCCGGAAAAGCCCAATTGCGCCGCGCCCATCTCCCGCGCTTCGCGGAACACCTTGATCCATTGTTCGGTGGTCAGCTCTTTGCCCTGCTCGGCGAAATCCAGCGGGTTGGAGCAGTACGGGCATTGCAGCGGGCAGCGGTAGGTCAGCTCGGCGAGCAGCCACAGCGGCAGGCCGACTTGCGGTTTGGCCGGCAGATCAGCCAAGGGTGAGCCAGTGTTGCTCACGGGCAACCTCCATGAATTGCTCGACGTCGTCACCGAGCTCGGGCACGCCGGGGAACTGCTTGTCGAGTTCGGCAATGATTGCCGCGACATCGCGTTCGCCATCAATCAGGCTGCCAATCAGCGCGGCCGTTTCGTTGAGCTTGATCATGCCTTCCGGGTACAGCAACACATGGCCCTTTTGCGCCGGTTCGTACTGAAAGCGATAGCCCGGGCGCCAGCTCGGCACTTTGCTGCGGTCGAAACTCATAAGATGATTCCTTTATGCCAGACCCGTTGTTCGGTCACGCTGTGATACGGCGGACGGTTCAGTTCGTAGGCCATGCTCATGGCATCGAGCATGCTCCAAAGAATGTCCAGTTTGAACTGGAGAATTTCCAGCATGCGCTCCTGTCCTTCGCGAGTCTTGTAGTGCTCAAGCGTGATCGCCAGCCCATGCTCGACATCACGCCGCGCCTGACCGAGACGGGTGCGGAAGTATTCGTAGCCGGCCGGGTCGATCCACGGGTAATGCTGCGGCCAGCTGTTGAGGCGCGACTGGTGGATCTGCGGCGCGAACAGTTCGGTCAGCGAGCTGCTGGCGGCTTCCTGCCAACTGGCGCGACGGGCGAAGTTGACGTAGGCATCGACGGCGAAACGCACGCCGGGCAGCACCAGCTCCTGAGAACGCAATTGGTCCGGGTCGAGGCCAACAGCCTGGCCCAGACGCAGCCAGGCTTCGATGCCGCCATCTTCACCGGGTGCGCCGTCGTGGTCGAGCAGGCGCTGAATCCACTCGCGGCGGATTTCCCGATCCGGGCAATTGGCAAGGATCGCCGCGTCTTTCAGGGGAATGTTCACCTGATAGTAGAAGCGGTTGGCGACCCAGCCCTGAATCTGCTCGCGGGTCGCGCGGCCTTCGTACATCGCCACGTGGTACGGGTGGTAGATGTGGTAATAGGCGCCTTTGGCGCGCAGGGCCGCTTCGAATTCGGTGGGGGACAGCGGGGTGTCGGTCATCTCTGTTCTCCGGGAACAACCCTGGAAATCTTGGTGTCTGTGCTGGCCTCTTCGCGAGCAGGCTCGCTCCCACAGTTGATCGCATTCCAATGTGGGAGCGAGCCTGCTCGCGATAGACCGCGCAGCGGTCTCGATTGCTTAAAGCACGATACTCATGCCATCAAACGCCACTTCAACATTACGCCGCACCAGCTCCGCACGCTCCGGGGAATCCTCGTCGAGGATCGGGTTGGTGTTGTTGATGTGGATAAGTACCTTGCGCTGCTCGGGCAACTGCTCCAGCACTTCCAGCATGCCGCCGGGGCCGTTTTGCGCCAGATGGCCCATCTCGCGACCGGTGCGGGTGCCGACGCCACGGCGCTGCATTTCATCGTCATCCCACAGCGTGCCGTCGACCAGCAGGCAATCGCTGCCCGCCATGATTTCCAGCAGCGGCGCATCGACCTTGCCCAGCCCTGGCGCGTAGAACAGCTTGCCGCCGGTGTTGAGGTCTTCAACGATCAAACCGATGTTGTCGCCCGGATGCGGATCGAAACGGTGCGGCGAATACGGCGGCGCGGCGCTGCGCAACGGTAACGGTGTGAAACGCAGGTTCGGGCAGGCCGCTACGGTGAAGCTCTGGTCGAGCTCGATAAGGTTCCAGTCCAGCCCGCCATTCCAGTGGGTGAGCATTTTGAACAAGGGAAAACCGGTGCTCAGGTCTTCGTGAACCATGTCCGTGCACCAGACCTGATGCGGGCAGCCTTCGCGCAGGCTGAGCAGGCCGGTGGTGTGGTCGATCTGGCTGTCCATCAGGATGATCGCGCTGATGCCGGTGTCGCGCAGGGCGCGGCCCGGTTGCATCGGGGCGAAGCTTTGCAGTTGCGCGCGGATGTCCGGCGAGGCATTGCACAACACCCAGTTCACGCCGTCATCGGAAATGGCGATGGACGATTGGGTGCGGGCCTTGGCGTTCAGGCTGCCGTCGCGAAAGCCTGCGCAGTTGACGCAGTTGCAGTTCCACTGCGGAAAACCGCCACCGGCGGCCGAACCCAGAATCTGGACGAACATGAACGCTCCATCATTTCAACGCGGAAAATAAAACGCCTCGGCGAGCCGAGGCGTTGCACTGCGAATCTGCGTAAGCAGAACTCAGCGGCTGGCGAAGTACATGGTGACTTCGAAGCCGATACGCAGGTCGGTGTAAGCAGGTTTGGTCCAGGCCATGAGATGTCTCCTTCTGAGGGTTGGGATAGCGCTATCCATAGTTATAGTCCACGGCAGCGCGGTGATGTTCCAATTAGTTAGGCGGCTATGTTACTCAAAATTTCAACGCCGTGACCCGTGAATCTTTGAGAAAGCTCCTTGCAGCCTCAGTAATGATCACTTTGTCGCTTGCCACGGCGCGTCCGGCATCGATTCATTGGCCAGGCAGTGCCAGCCGCCCTCGGCATTGATCAGACGTTGCGCAGCATCGAGCAAGGCCTGGCGATTCAGCTGCTGGATCGCCGCGACCAACTGCTCACGGTAATCCGACGAATGGCCGGCAAGTTTGCCTTGCCACAGCAGCTCGGCAGCATCGCTGCTGGACAGTGTGGCATCGTCGAACTGATCGGCGAGGCTTTGGCGCTGTTGCTTGAGGCTTGCGTCATCGAGCGTTTCGATCAACGCGGGAATGCCATTGAAAAACTCATGCATGTATTCGAGCAACTTGCCCGCCGCAGTCGTCGGCGATTGCACGCCAAAGACAATCGCAGTCCTGCCATGCAACTGACGCAGCGCGCTGAACACGGCGTACCCCAATTGCAATTCGACACGCAGGCGCTGGTAAAAAGGCGTCTGGCACACCTGAGCCAGAAGGCGCCATGCAGCTTCATCAGCGATGTCGCGGCTGGCAGTCGGGCAGACCAGCAGCAAGGCGTGTTCGCTGGAGGCCGTGTTGATCTGGCTCCAGTGGTACTGGGCTTGGGTGATCGGTGTCACCGGTAGCTGATTGTCCGGTGTGCCGGGAATGCGGCTCAGCGCCAGGCCCATGGCTGATTGGGTCTGTTGATTTAGCCCTAGAGCGAGGCCGTCCCAGCGCGAAGTTGTCCACAGCTGATGGGCGTCATCGCTGGTTTCAATCATGGGCAGGCATTTTTCCGGCAACGCTTCGAGCAGTTGGCGGATCGGCATCGAGGGTATCTGTAGCTCATCGCGCGGCGAAACGGCTTCGATCATCGTCAGACATTTCAGCGCATGCTCGAGGACGCTGGGCATCGGTTCCTGTAATCCGGTCATTTTCAGCAGGCATTGGTTACCTGTGGCGCTGAAAGACAAGTCCACTCCGGCTTCGGACGCATCCTGTCGGGTCTGGCGCAGACTGCGCTGCAATCTTGCGCGCAGATCGGCGCTGGCTGCCGCCTCGACCTGCCAGCGCAGATAGATCGCGCCTTCATCGCTGTTGTCCGGCAGCGCCTGACTGAAATGCATCGGCGAACGTTCGCGACGGCTGCGCGAGCGATCCTGGGCGAAGGTGCGCAGGCCACGGTGGGCGCTGCTCTGGCCGCGAATCAGACCGGCGTTTGCCAGTGGCTCGCTGGCTCGCAGAAAAGGATTGGCGGCGGGCAGGTGCCAATGATCGCTGAAGTTATCCACAACGCCGATTTCCCGCAGGATGCGCTCAAGCGCGGCGGCAGCTGATTCGGACAGGCCGAATGCATGCTGCTCGATGTCGGTTCGCGCCAGTTGCAATGCGCCGCTGACTTGCTGCTGGCGCTGAAGCAGGGCGGCGTATTCCTCGCGCAACGGCGTCCAGTCCTGACGGGCGAAGAAGCTCAGCCAATCCAGCAGCTGTTCGTGAATGGCGTTCAACTGCTCGCCGTCGGCATGGAATTGAAGATGCAGCAGCGCTTGCCCGGCAAACTGGTAGAGCAGCGTAGCTTTCAAACCATCGGCCAGTTTTTGCTGGCGCAAATGTGCAAGCAATCCACCGGCTTTGGCGCTGTTCAACCAATGGCAGAGAAAGGCCATCGCCTCGGCGGATGCCTCGGGCAAAGCCTCGAAAGCAAGTAACAGGTTCGTGTGAGCGCCGACCTGTTGATAACTTTTCACTGCCAACGGTGGGGGTGCGGCTTGGACAACTTTATCCCCAACCGGCAAAACCGCTGCGAATTGCTGCGCCAGCTCCCGCAATTCATCAACACTCTGCGGACCGACCAGGCTGAGGTTCATTTGCCCGGTTCGATAAAACCGCTGATGGAAATCTTTCAATGCCAACTGAAACCCAGGCGATTCGACCTGCAAACTGTCCCGATTGCCCGCATGAAAACCGCGCAACGGATGCTCCGCTGATAAACCTTCATACAAGGCAAACTGCTGTTGCGCTGTCGGATCCTGCGACCAGGCGACGAATTCGGCCTGCAGGACTTCCCGTTCACGCAGTTGATCGTCCAGATTCATACGTGGCCGGGCGAGCATGTCTGACAGACGCTCGAGCCCCGCGCTGAAGGCCGACACAGGCAACTCGAAGAAAAAATCCGTAGTGCGCTCGCGGGTGCTGGCATTCACCTGCCCGCCGTGAAGTTGCACGTAGGCCATCAGCCCTTCGTCTGTGGGAAAGCGCTCGGTACCGAGAAACAACAAGTGCTCAAGAAAATGCGCCAACCCCGGCCATGCCAACGGCACGTCGTGACTGCCGGCCGCCACGCGCAACGCGGCAGCGCTGCGCTTGAGACCGGGCACGTGGCGCAGGGTCACGCGCAGGCCGTTGGCCAGGGTTTCAGAGTGGGGGCGGGGATGAGTCGGCGCAGGCATGGGCACTTCCAGAACAGTGAAGTGCCCATGCTAGCGGATTAGCGGCGGTTGAGCGCGCCGTAAAGCTCTGGACGGCGATCGCTGAGGTAGCGGTTTGCTGCGCGTGAATCGTTCATCAGTTGTCGATCCAGTTCACCGACGATCAACGCTTCGTCCAGACCTGCCAGCGCGATTTGGCTACCGTCCGGCGCGGCGATGCTGCTTTGCCCGCAGTACTGAATCTCGCCTTCATGCCCGCAGTAATTGGCGTAAGCCACGTAGCACTGGTTTTCGAAAGCGCGGGCGCGCACGGTGACATCGGCGACGAAATCGAACGGAATCATGTTCGCCGTCGGCACCACAATCAGCTCAGCGCCGGCCAAGGCCAGGCGACGCGCATTTTCCGGAAACTCCAGGTCATAGCAGATCAGGAAGCCGAGCTTCCAGCCGTTCAGTTCAACCACCGGCAACTCCGCTTCGCCGGGGCTGAACATCGTCCGGTCGAGGTCGCCGAACAGATGCGACTTGCGGTAATTGCACAGGCGCTCGCCGTGGGCGTCGATCAGTTGCACGGCGTTGTAGATTTGCCCGTCGGCGGTGCGCTCCGGATAACCGTAAGCGATCGCCAGACCCGCAGCCTTGGCAATCCGGGCGATCTGCTGCGCCCATTCACCGTTGTAGACCTCGGCCAGCGTGCTCACCGCTTCGGCGCCGATGTTGTAGCCGGTCATGAACATCTCCGGTAGCACCAGCAGGTCGGCGCCCTTGGCCTCCATCGCTACCTGATGCAGGCGCTGCAGGTTGGCGGCGGGGTCCAGTGGCAGCGGTGGACATTGGTAAACGGCTACGCGCATCGGGGAATCCTCTTACTCGGGCAGGGCGATAGGGCCGATGTCTTTGAACACATCACCCGGGCCAGGGTTCTCTTTATGTGTCGAGCCGCCGAAATGTTTCATGATGCCCCACACCGCGTTGAGCGAAGTCTGCACCGCGCCTTCGACCCACGCCGGTGTCCACGACACGTCGTCGCCAGCGATGAAAATCCCGCGCTGTTCGGCCGGCATATCGTCCTGCATGAAGTGCGCGTACATGCGCTGGTTGTAGCGGTAATGGCCGGGCAGGGCGCCCTTGAAGGCACCGAGGAAGTACGGATCGGCTTCCCACGATACGGTGATCGGATCGCCGATGATCCGCGCGGCGATGTCGACTTTCGGGTAGATCTTTTTGAGCGCGTTCAATGCCAGTTCAACGCGTTTTTCTACCGGATGCGGGAGCATTTTCAACGCGTCGCTCATCCACGAATACGACAGGCAGATCACCCCCGGCTTGTCGTCGCCGTTGTCGAACAGATAAGTGCCACGGGTCAGGCGATCGGTGAGGGTCATGCTCATCACATCGCGACCGGTTTCCGGGTCCTTGTCCTTCCAGAACGGCCGATCGACCATCACGAAGGTCTTCGACGACTGCATGTAGCGTGTGCGGTCGAGGGCCATCCACATCTTCTGCGAGAACAGGGTTTCGTCGCATTCGATCTGAGTGGTCAGCAGCCAGCTCTGGCAGGTTGTCAGGACGGCGGCGTATTCGCGGGTGTCACCGTTGTTGTCGGTTACGGCGAAACGGCCTTGCGGTGCGTGAGCGATTTTCTTCACACCGGAACGCGGTGCGCCACGGTGCAGTGATTTCAGGCTGGTGCCCGCCGGCCAGTGCACGCAGCGCTCCGGCACATGGCGCCAGATGCCCTGCGGCACCTGCTCGACGCCACCGACCACCAGGTGCTGGTGATCGTCGCAATTGGTCATTACCACGCGGAAGATTTCCAGCATCGAATTGGGAAAGTCTGAATCCCAGCCGCCGGTGCCGAAACCGACCTGACCGAACACTTCGCGGTGCTGGAACGACAATTTGGCGAAGGCTTTCGAGGTGGCGACGAAGTCGTAAAAGGTCCGGTCGTCCCACAGCGGCACCAGCTTGTTCCACAGCTCTTTCAGGCGCGGCACATCGCGATCACGGATGGCTTGCTGGATGTCGGAGAACTGCGAACCGGCTTCCAGCGCATCTGCCCAGGCGTCAGCCACTTCCTGAAACAATGCAGGAAGATCCTTGAGGCTTTCGGCGTAATAGGTTTCGCCTTCCAGATCGATCACGGTGCTACCAGAAGCGCCGGTCAACGGGTTGGGAAAAGGCTTGGTTTCCAGGCCGAGCTTGTCGACGTAGTGATAGAACGCGGTGGAGGACACCGGAAAACGCATGCCACCGAGCTCGGCGACGATGGCATCGGTACCGTTGAATGCCTGCGAGCGCAGACGACCACCGAGTTTCGACGCCTCGTACACCACCGGCTTCAAACCGAGTTTCATCAGTTCATACGCAGCCACCAGACCGGCAATACCCGCGCCGACAATCGCCACCTCAGCGCCATGGTGCTGCTCGGGAATGCTGCCCAGGCCGGCGGGATGCTCGATCCAGTCGTCAAACGCGAACGGAAAGTCCGGACCGAAAATGGTGACTGGTTTTTTTCCGTCTGCAGGATGGCGATTGTTCTTGTTCATGGCTGACCTTGTTGGCGACCCGACGCAGGATTCGCGTCTGAGTATAGGAAAAGATGCCAGCCATTCTAGGGAGCGTGGAGCGCGTTAATAAGACGCAATGTGTCGTCGTTTTGCCTGATTGTTGTGCAGACTGACGATTGCGGGCTGCATACCGACCAAAAAAGTGGGAGCGAGCCTGCTTGCGAAGCGGCTCAGCCAGAATGCCCGGCCAATGCTCAGACCGGCTGCCCGCGATCAATCTTGCTGCTCAGAATGATCGAAGTCGTGGTTTTCTCCACCCCATCGACGCTGCCAATCTGATCCAGCAATTGATCCAGCTGCTCCGGCGAATCGGTGCGCAACCACGCCACATAATCAAACTCGCCACTCACCGCACACAGCTGTTGCACCTGCGCCATCGCACTCAAACGTCGCAGCACGTCCTTGCCGGAACGCGGCTGCACCTTGATCCCGACGTAGGCCTGCAAGCCACCATCGACCACACGCTGACCCAAGCGCACGCCATAACCGGTGATTACCTTGGCCTTTTCCAGGCGGGCCAGACGCGACGTCACCGTCGTGCGAGCAATGCCTAGCTGACGGGCGAGCATGGCCACGCTTTCGCGGGCGTTGATTTGCAGCGCGGCGATTAGCTGGCGGTCGATTTCGTCGAGGATGGGTTGGCGGGTGTCTGGCAAGGTGGGCTCCGATGGCGTGGGCGATGAGATTGCCGATGGTACAGGGTCAAGCGCATTGGGGCATATTTGGAACCCATCGCTCGATGGGAGGGATAACGGCTTTGACGGTTGCTCTTGTCAGGTTCAAGGGCTATGATCGGCACGTCAGCACAGACCGGAACTTTGCAAGCAAAGGGTGTTGATTTCGGTGGCGCAAGCCACTCCTAGCCAGTGAGCGGGATAAGCGGGAAACCGTAAAAGGACAGGCCGATATTTCAGATTTACAGAAAGCCCCGTTGCGCAAGCATCGGGGCTTTTTGCTTTCTCTCACACGGATTTCCCCGCGTTACGCATTTCCAGAATGTAGCGGACGTTATGTGGTTTTCCTTTCGGCAGCTTCGAGCGTCCCCATTCAGCGACCTCGTAGGCGGAAATAATCCGGAGTTTGAGAAAGTTCGTTGTATTTTGCGGCTTGCTGATCGAAAAAAAGACCGCGTAATCATGCAAATCAAGGCAGTAATAGCGCTGACTGTTTTCGACGTAGAAGGGCACAGCCAAGCCTTTAAAAAAGCGTTTTTGCAGGTAGTCCGTGATCTGGCTGCTGTAGTAGTGGCGGTCTGCACAAAAATACCGGACTTCTCCTCTGTGTCTTAGTGGCAGGCCGTGACCTTTGTCATCGGTAAAACAGTGGAACCCGAATTCAAACCTGACGACAAGCTGCTGCTCCGCCACTTCAAATGTCTGTTCAAAAGGCTGTAGATGCGCCATGCAATATCTGCGTCCGCCAATAATCAGGTCTTTCCATTCCATTGTTACTGTCGCCGGACGTATTGATTTCTAGGGATTTCCAAGCCCGGTCGCTGATAAGCAGCGACGTCTCGAGAGTATCCCTGCGAAGACATCATCAACAGATGTCTAACCGCTCAAAACCGCAGCTTAGGATCTTTCCTACAGCTCTGGTTAGGTCTTCCGAACATTGCGCCCGTCGAGACGAAACCCAACCACTCGCCCACAAAAAAGCCGCGCATTCAGCGCGGCTTTTCAATTTGGTGGGCCCACACGGACTCGAACCGTGGACCAAAGGATTATGAGTCCTCTGCTCTAACCAACTGAGCTATAGGCCCTCAGTAGGCCGCGGATTATAGCGACGGTTTCGCGGCTGTGCTATCCGAAAAATCCGATACGGTTACATGCAGAAACGTCGCGGCGAATTCGTCCGGGGGCAGCGGCAGGCTGACGATGTAGCCTTGGATCTGTTCACAACCTTCTGCGGCGAGGAATTGTTGTTGCGCCTGGGTTTCCACGCCTTCGGCAATCACGGTGAATTGCATGCTGCGACCGAGTGCGATGATGGCGCGTACGATCGCTGCGTCGTGGGGGTCGTCAGGCAGTCCGCGGACGAAGGATTGATCAATCTTGAGGATGTCCAGCGGCAGGCGTTTGAGGTAGCTGAGCGAGGAGTAGCCGGTGCCGAAGTCGTCGATCGCCAGTTGCACACCGAGGTGTTTGAGTTGGTGCAGCACCGCCAGCGCCTCTTCTGCCTGACTCATGATGAAATTCTCGGTAATTTCCAGTTGCAGTAAATCCGGCCTGAGGCGGTTGTCCTTGAGCAGTTGTTCGATGCGCACCAACAGGTTGGGCTGACGCAGTTGCGCGCCGGCGAGGTTCACCGACAGCGGCCCCAGCGGTTGGTAGATCTCGTTCCACTCGAACATTTGCCTGCAAGCGGTTTCCAGCACCCAATCGCCGATCTGCAGGATCATTCCGTTCTCTTCCGCCAACGGAATGAAATGCTCGGGCGGCACGTCGCCGAAGGTCGGGTGGCGCCAGCGAATCAGCGCCTCTGCACCGACCAGACTGTGATCGACCAGGCTGATTTTCGGTTGGTAATAGAGAAACAGCTCATCACGCTCGATGGCACGGCGCAGTTCGTGCTCCAGCGCTATGCGCTCGCTGGCCTGGGCGGTGAGGTCGCGGGTGTAGCTTTCGACGCGGTTGCGTCCTTTGGCTTTGGAGCGGTACATCGCCGCGTCGGCGTTTTTCACCAGGGTGGCCACATCGCAACCGTCGCGCGGATAGAGGCTGGTGCCAATGCTGGCGCTGATAAAGAACTCGTGTTCGCCGGCCTGAAACGGCGCGCCGAAGCAGTTGAGCAGTTTCGTCGCGATGTTGTCGGCGTCGCTGGCTTGCTGCAAGCCCGGCAACAGGATGATGAACTCGTCGCCGCCCAACCGTGCGACTGTGTCGATATCGCGCAGTTGCTCCTTCAAGCGCACGGCGATGCCCTTGAGCAACAGGTCGCCGACCGGGTGGCCGAGGCTGTCGTTGATGTGCTTGAAGCGGTCGAGATCGAGAAACAGCACCGCGCCCTGGCCGCCATTTTCCTGTTGGCTGGTCAGGGCCATCTGCAGGCGGCTTTCGAACAGGGTGCGATTGGGCAGGCCGGTGAGCGGATCGTGGTGAGCCTGATAATCGAGCTTGGCCTGGGCATGCTTGAGGCTGGAAATATCGGCAAACACCGCAACGAAGTGAGTGATGAATTTGTCGCGATTGCGCACGGCGCTGATGGTCAGCCAGCTCGGGTACAGCTCGCCGTTCTTGCGCCGGTTGGAAATCTCGCCTTGCCAGTGTCCCTCGTCGGTCAATTGATGCCACATCGCTGCGTAGAAAGCGCTGTCATGCAGCCCTGACGCCAGCAAGCGTGGCGTGTGGCCCAGTGCTTCGCTTTCGCTGTAGCCGGTAATTTCGGTGAAGGCACGGTTGACCGCGCTGATGTGTTGTTGGGTATCGGTGATCAGCACGCCTTCTGCCGTGCTCTCGAAAACGGTCGCGGCCTGCTGCAGTTTTTCCTGCATGAGATGGCGTTCAGTGATGTCGCGGGCGATGGTCAGCATGCAATCCTCGTCGCCGATCGGCAGCGGGCGACTGGACACTTCGCACAGGCGAATCTGCCCGTCGCTGCGACGGATGTGGCATGTGAAGTCGCGGACGAAACCGTCGCGTTGCAGCAGGTCAAGCATCTGTTTGCGTTCGTTGAGGTTGACCCAGATGCCCAGATCCAGCGTCGAACGATCCACCGACATGGCGCTGTTGAAACCGGTGATGCGGCTGAAGCCTTCATTGACCTCCAATAGCAGGCCGTCGCTCTGGCGTGACAGCAGCAGGCCGTCCGGCGACGCATGGAAAGCCTTGGCGAATTTTTCTTCAGAAGTTTGCAGTTGCTGTTGGGTTTCCTTGAGCTGGCTGATGTCGCGCACCACGACCACCAGCGCCGGCGTGGTGTCGAGGTCGAAAGGCTCGGCGGAAATCAGCCCGGTGAAGACTTGGCCGTTGTTGCGGCGAAAGGGCATTTCCAGATTACGGATGCTGCCGGCCTGCAAACGCTGCAAGAGGCCCGGCCCGACGCCGGGAATGCCCCAGATATTGAGGTTGGTGGCGGTCTGGCCGATCACGTCCTCGGCCCTGAGGCCGATCTGCTCCTCGAAGGCCTCGTTGACCTCCAGCAGGCAGCCGTCGGACAGACGCGCAATCACCAGAATGTCCGGGCACTGCTCGAACACCGATGCGAACTTCTGCTCGGACAGCCGCAGCGCCTCTTCGGTGCGTTTGATTTCGCTGATATCGATCATCAACCCGCGCATCACCGGTTCGTGGCCATGCTCGATCAGGCTGACGATATCGCGCACCCACAGGCAGCGGCCGTCAGCGGTTATCACGCGGTAATCGACGATGTGATCGCGGCCCTGGCGTAGCGCTTCCTTGCAATAGTTCTGCGTGCGGGTCAGGTCGGCGGGGTGAATGATGTTGTGCCAGAAGCCCGGAATCAGCCAATGGGACTGTGGATAGCCGAGCAAGTCTTCAGCATGCGGCGAAACATAGCTGTAGGTGAAGTCGCTCATCCGCGCTTCCCAGGCGATCGCCGACAGGCTCTCGACCAGGCCGCGGTAGTGATATTCGCTGCTGCGCAATTCCTGTTCGAGGTCGATGCGCCGGGTGATTTCCGAGCTCAGGCGGCGGTTGATGCGAATCACCACGGCCAGCACTGTCATCAGCAGCAACAGGCCGGGCAGGCCATACATCAGCAGATCTGACCAGAACGTCCGGTGGTCGAGCACGTTACCGACCCAATGTTCCTGGATGCTGCTGATTTCCGCCGGTGTCATGTCGGCGAGGACTTTGTCGAGAATGCCCACCAACACTTTATTGTCGCGGGGCACGGCCATCGCCAATTGATAGCGATATGGGGTTTCGCCGCTGACGTAGAGGCCGTCGAGCTTGAGCTGGCGCAGGCTCCAGACGCTGGAAGCGAGATCGCCGACCACCGCGTCCACTTCATCGGTCGCCAAAGCTTGCAGCGCCGAACTGACGTTGGGCATGGCGACCAGATTCAGGTCGGGGTGGTGAGTGCGTAGCAGTTCGTGGGGAGCGTAGTTGTCCACCACGGCGATTTTCAGGCCATACAGATCATCGAGTTTGCGCGGCTGGGCGCCGCCGACATGGGCAAGGATGACGATCGGGAAGTCGAGGTACGGTCGGGTGAATGACAGATAGTTCTGGCGTTCCGGTGTAGACATGATCCCCGGCAGCAAATCGATCTTGCCCTTCTTGACCTGCTCCAGCACCACCGTCCAGCTCACTGGTTCGATAGGTGTAAGTTTGATCGCCAGGCGTTGACGGATTACGTCGATATAGTCGGCAGCCAGGCCCTGATAACGGTTCTGATCGTCCCGAAATTCGAAAGGCGGCCACGACGCGTCGACACCCAGGCGCAAGTCAGGGTGAGCCGCCAGCCAGCTGCGTTCTTCATCGGTGAGAGTCAGCGCGTCAGCCGTGGCGGTGCAGATCATCAATGACAGCAGAAAAAGCACGGGCGCCAGTCTGGGCATAACGCTCTCGTCACGGCTTGGGGATGATTGTTTCGAGTGTAGACGGGGTACGCGGCGGGGAGGGCGGAGCGGGGAATTTAATCTGCCATAAAACAAAACCCCCGGCCTGGGCCGGGGGTTCTGGTATCACTCGTCGAGGAAGGAGCGCAGATGCTCGCTTCGCGTCGGGTGGCGCAGCTTGCGCAGCGCCTTGGCTTCGATCTGACGAATCCGCTCACGCGTTACGTCAAACTGTTTGCCCACTTCTTCAAGCGTATGGTCGGTGTTCATGTCGATACCGAAACGCATGCGCAGTACCTTGGCTTCACGGGCAGTGAGGCCGGACAGTACTTCGCGAGTCGCTTCCTTCAGGCTTTCCACCGTGGCGACATCGATTGGCGACTGCATGGTCGAGTCTTCGATGAAGTCGCCCAGATGGGAGTCTTCGTCATCACCGATCGGGGTTTCCATGGAGATCGGCTCTTTGGCGATCTTCAGTACCTTGCGGATCTTGTCCTCAGGCATTTCCATGCGTTCGCCCAGCTCTTCCGGGGTCGGTTCGCGACCCATTTCCTGCAACATCTGCCGGGAAATACGGTTGAGCTTGTTGATCGTCTCGATCATGTGCACCGGAATACGGATGGTGCGGGCCTGGTCGGCGATCGAGCGAGTGATCGCCTGACGGATCCACCAGGTGGCATAAGTCGAGAACTTGTAACCACGACGGTATTCGAACTTGTCCACCGCTTTCATCAGACCGATGTTGCCTTCCTGGATCAGATCGAGGAATTGCAGGCCGCGGTTGGTGTACTTCTTGGCGATCGAGATCACCAGACGCAAGTTGGCTTCAACCATCTCTTTCTTCGCGCGGCGGGCCTTGGCCTCACCGATCGACATGCGACGGTTGATGTCCTTGATTTCAGCAATGGTCAGGCCGGTCTCGGTTTCCAGTGCGATCAGCTTCTGCTGGCAACGGATGATGTCCGGCTGCACGCGACCGATGGCTTCGGCGTACTTGCTCTTGCCTTTGGCCAGGGCGTCGGACCAGCTTTCGTCGACTTCGTTGCCCGGGAACTGACGCAGGAAATCGGCGCGTGGCATACGTGCATCACGTACGCACAGCTGCATGATCGCGCGCTCTTGCTGACGCAGACGATCCAGGGCACTGCGCACACGCTCGACCAGGGCTTCGAATTGCTTCGGCACCAGTTTGATCGGCATGAACAGCTCGGCCAGGGCCAGCAACTCGGCAACCGCTGCCTTGTTGTGACGACCGTGCTTTTTCAGGGCCTTGCGGGTGATTTCCATTTGGTCGGCCACGGCGCCGAAGCGCTGCGCAGCAATGACCGGATCCGGACCGCTTTCGGCTTCTTCTTCGTCATCGGAAGATTCGGCTTCATCGTCGTCGGTGTCGTCGTCAGCCTTGACGGCTTTCGGATCGACCGGCGGCGGCACTTCTGCCGCAGGCGGCGCGATGCCGTCGTCCGGGTCGATATAACCGCTCAGGACGTCGGACAGGCGACCACCTTCGGTGGTGACGCGGGTGTACTCGGAGAGAATGTGGTCAACCGTGCCAGGGAAGTGCGCAATTGCGCTCATCACTTCACGAATGCCTTCTTCGATCCGCTTGGCGATTTCGATTTCGCCTTCACGGGTCAGAAGCTCGACCGTACCCATTTCACGCATGTACATGCGCACCGGGTCAGTGGTGCGACCGATATCGGTCTCCACCGCCGCCAACGCAGCGGCTGCTTCTTCCGCAGCGGCCTCGTCGGTATCGGCGTCGGCCAACATAAGGGCGTCCGCATCCGGAGCACTCTCGTGTACGGGGATCCCCATGTCGTTAATCATGCGGATGATGTCTTCCACCTGCTCCGGATCTGAAATATCCTCGGGCAGGTGGTCGTTGACCTCGGCGTAAGTCAGATACTTCTGCTCACGACCCAGTTTGATCAACTCAATAATACGAGACTGCTGTTGCGCTTTTCCGGACATAACACCCTATCCACTGAAGGTCTTGGCGGGCAAAAAACAAGCCGAGGATTATACCTGAGCTATGACCTCACGCGCCAGTTGAGGTCGGGTTTGATGCGGAAACATTGCGACTTAAAAGGTCGCGCAGTTGATTTTTCTCTTCGACGCTCAGTTCGCTTTGCCGCGCTTTCCTGAGTAACTGTTCGAGATTTCGCTCGCGTTGGCGGGCGGACAAGCTAGTAATGGTGTCGAAAAACTGTTGTTCAAGGTTATCTCCGTCAATCAGCCATTCCTTTTCTGCCAGTGCCTTGAGCAAGCGACCCTGTTCAGTACCGTGCCATCGCGCAATCAACTGAAATGAGTTTAGCTTGGGATTCTTCTGTACGGCTTCGAGCAGCGCCACAAGCAGCTGGGCGTTGGTCTGATTTTCATCGGCAATATGCCCGGCGTCTTCAACGCGCTTGGCCAGTTGCGGATGATGGAGCAATGTTCTCAATGCCGTCAGGGTCGGCGATTCGACGCCAATCGGCGTGCGCGGGCGCTGCTGTTCGCGATCGCCACCACGCTTGCCGTTCTTGTCCCACGGTTTCTTGTCCCACTTCTTGCCGCCGGCGCCGGGTTTCTTCGGCGTCCATTCCTGCTGCGGCGCGTACAAGTCCTGTGCCTGCGGCTGATGGTAGTCGCTGTAGTCCGGCATGGCGTCGTAATCGAAGCCCGGATCGTAGGCGGGCGGTGCTTCCTGCGGCGCACTCTGAACCAGTTGGCTGACGGTCTCGCTGCTGAGGCCGGTGATTTCGGTCAGGCGCTGACGCATCAGGATGCGCAGGTTCGCGCCTGGAACCTTGTCGATCAGCGGTGCGGCGAGGGTGGCCATGTGTGCCTTGCCCTCAAGTGAGCGCGGGTCGGATTCCTCGGTCAGTTGCTGGAAAAAATAATCGGCCAGCGGCTGCGCGTGCTGATTGATGCGCGCCTTGAATGCGTCGGTGCCTTCGGCGCGAACCAGGGTGTCCGGGTCTTCGCCTTCGGGCAAAAACAGAAATCGTGCGCGGCGACCGTCCTGCAGGCACGGCAATGTCGCTTCCAGGGCGCGCCACGCGGCGTTGCGACCGGCCTGGTCGCCGTCGAAGCAGAACAATACGTTCGGCACGACGCGGAACAGGCGCTTGAGGTGTTCTTCGCTGGTCGCGGTACCCAGCGTGGCGACGGCATTGCGCAAGCCTTGCTGGGCGAGGGCGATGACGTCCATGTAACCCTCGACGACGATGATTTCGTCGAGGTTGCGGTTGTTCTTGCGCGCTTCATAGAGGCCGTAGAGCTCCTGGCCTTTATGGAATACCGGGGTTTCCGGTGAGTTCAGGTACTTGGGCTTGTCGTCGCCCAGTACGCGGCCGCCGAAGGCGATGATCCGTCCACGGGTATCGCGAATCGGGAACATCACGCGATCGCGGAAGCGGTCATAGCGTTTGCCGGTTTCGGCGTTCTCGATCAGCAGGCCGGCTTCGATCATGGCCTTCTGTTGCAGCGTGTCGCTGCTCAGGTGCTTGAGCAGGTTGTCCCAGCCCGGCGGTGCAAAGCCTAGGCCGAAATCCCGAGCGATCTCGCCGGTCAGGCCGCGACCCTTGAGGTAATCCACTGCAGCCTTGCGCGACGGATGACTCTTGAGTGCCTGCCGGTAGAAATCGGCGGCGGCAGTGAGCAGCGGGTACAACGGCGAGTCGGTAGGCTGGCGCGGCTTACGCTCGCGGCCGCTTTCTTCGCGGGGGATTTCCATGCCGGCGGCTTTGGCCAGATCTTCGACGGCCTGTGGGAAATCCAGGTTGTCGTGATCCATGAGAAAGCCGAGGGCGTTGCCGCCAGCGCCGCAGCCGAAGCAGTAATAGAACTGCTTGTCGGGGCTGACGCTGAATGACGGGGTTTTCTCTTTGTGGAACGGGCAACAGGCGGTGTAGTTCTTGCCGGCCTTCTTCAATTGCACGCGCGAGCTGACCACGTCGACGATGTCGGTGCGGTTCAGCAGGTCGTCAATGAAGCTCTGGGGTATCAACCCGGCCATGGCGTTCTCGTCGTCTGCGCTGCAATAAATCCGTTGCGACAGGCTGTCGGACGCGGGCCATTGCTGGAAACGCACAAAAAGTGCGGCTCGACCGGTGTCGTCTGCGTGATCGCTGTCGGGAAGTGTATCTGCCGAAAATCCACTGACGTTAGTACCTATCAGTCTTCGACTATGTGAAAGTGTTGCGCTGAATCCGCTGACGGCCGGTTGTCGGCCTCGGATAGCTCAATAAAGCGGGCACGCATGCAGGTGCCTTGGGCTGATCGTCGTAAGAGGAATCAGTGGGTGTGCTCGTCAGTAGCCTTGAAAGGCTCGTCAGAAAAGACGTGCACCGCTGGCAAAAGAGCCAGGCCTGACGCGGTGAAGCAGATTTGTCTCGGTCGCATCGGCGGCGTCGACGGTGAAGCATCAAGCGTTTTACGCAAATGCCATTAGCCCGGCTGAGGGCCGGGCTTAGGCAAGAAGCTTGCTACGAACGTCTGTGGATTAGTACAGACGAACGGCGCGGCGCTGTTCGCGCTGAACTTTCTTGGCGTGACGCTTAACAGCGGCTGCTGCCTTGCGCTTACGCTCAGAAGTTGGCTTCTCGTAAAATTCGCGGCTACGAACTTCAGCCAGTACACCGGCTTTTTCGCAGGAGCGCTTGAAACGACGCAGAGCTACGTCGAAGGGTTCGTTCTCTTTTACTTTGACGGCTGGCATCCAGAGCTACCTTCATTCATTACCGGGGTCAACATCCTCGCGGCAAAAGAGCACTTGAAGACGTCGGTTTTTAAGGGTTGCGGATGTTAACCCCTCATCGCTCGGAATGCAAAGCCTCTGATCGAAAACCGCTGGTCGGGGCATCACGTGGCGACTATTATGCGCGCCTTCGAATTCAGCCTAAACAAGGCGCAAACCCATGCTAGTACTGGGATTAGAAACCTCCTGCGACGAAACCGGCGTCGCATTGTATGACAGTGAACGCGGTCTGCTGGCCGACGCGCTGTTCAGTCAGATCGACCTGCACCGCGTCTATGGCGGTGTGGTGCCGGAGCTGGCCTCGCGTGACCACGTCAAACGCATGCTGCCCTTGATCCGTCAGGTGTTGGCCGAGGCCGACTGTGTGCCGACCGAGATCGACGCAATCGCCTACACCGCAGGTCCTGGCCTGGTCGGCGCGCTGTTGGTCGGTGCGTCCTGCGCGCAGGCGCTGGCGTTTGCCTGGGGCATTCCGGCGCTCGGCGTGCACCACATGGAAGGCCACTTGCTGGCACCGATGCTGGAACCGAAACCGCCGCAATTCCCGTTCGTCGCTTTGTTGGTGTCCGGTGGTCATACACAGCTGGTTCAGGTCGATGGCATTGGCCAATACAGCCTGCTCGGCGAGACGCTCGACGATGCGGCCGGCGAAGCCTTCGACAAAACCGCAAAGATGATGGGCCTTAATTACCCCGGCGGGCCGGAAATCGCCAAGCTGGCCGAGAAGGGCGTCGCAGGACGTTTCACTTTTCCGCGTCCGATGTGTGACCGCCCGGGTCTGGACTTCAGCTTCAGCGGCTTGAAAACCTTCGCCCTCAACACCTGGCAGCAATGCGTCAGCGCCGGGGACGACGGCGAGCAAGCCCGTTGCGACATCGCGCTGGCGTTCCAGCAGGCCGTGGTGGAGACTTTGACCATCAAGTGCAAGCGCGCCCTCAAACAGGCGGGCATGAAGCAACTGGTGATCGCCGGCGGCGTCAGCGCCAACAAGGCGTTGCGGGTTTCGCTGGAAAAGATGCTCGGTGATATGAAGGGCGATGTGTTTTACGCACGTCCCGAGTTCTGCACCGACAATGGCGCAATGATCGCGTTCGCCGGTTGCCAGCGCCTGAAGGCCGGTCAGCAGGAAAGTCTGGCAATCACCGTGCAGGCACGCTGGCCGATGGAACAATTGTCGGCGCTGTAATGAGCGACGCTCAGGGACGGCAGCTAGAAATGCCGTTCGCGCCCGGCAAACAGGTCGCGTAGATTGCCGCGATGACGCCAGACAATCAGCAAGGTCAGCGCGCTCATTGGCAGCAAGGCTTCCGGCTCTTGCCAGGCCAGCAACGGCAGGGTCAGCGGTGTGGCAATCAGCGCCGCCAGCGAGCTGGTGCGGGTCAGGTAGAACGTCAGCAGCCAGGCGCAGACCGCCAGCAGCGCGGCGGGTGGATACAGGCCAAGCAGCATGCCGGCGGCAGTGGCAACGCCTTTGCCGCCGCGAAAGCGAAAGTACAAAGGGAACAGGTGACCGATCACGGCGCACACGCCAATCCAGGCCTGATCCTGCAGTGAGAGGCCCGCGCTTGAGGCGATCAGCACCGGCAGCAGGCCTTTGCACAGATCACCGAGCAGGGTCAGGATCGCCAGTTTGCGACCGGCCAGGCGCAGCATGTTGGTGGCGCCGGCATTACCCGAGCCACTCATTCGTGGATCCGGATTTCCGGTCAGGCGGCTGAGCAAAATGGCGAAGGACAGCGAGCCGAGCAGGTAGGCGAGAATCGCCAGTAACCAAAACATGCTAACTATTCCGGGCGAGGACGCCCTGATTCTAACGGCGCATCGCGCCCTTGTCGTGCAGCGGAGAGAAGTGCTTGGACAGAGTGTTTATCGAGGGCCTGGAAGTCGACACCGTGATCGGTGCCTATGACTGGGAGCGCGGCATCCGTCAGTGTCTGCGTCTTGATCTGAGCTTCGCCTGGGACAATCGCCCGGCCGCCGCCGGTGACGACCTGACCCTGGCGCTCGATTACGCCAGCGTTTCCACGCGCATTCAGGCTTTTGCCGAGCAGGCGCAGTTCCAGTTGGTCGAAACCTTTGCCGAGCGTCTGGTTGAAGTGCTCATGGCCGAATTCAAGATCACCTGGGTGCGACTGAAACTGACCAAGCCGGGCGCCGTTCCAGCGGCCAAGGGTGGTGTGGGTGTGGAGATCGAGCGCGGATGTCGCTGACTCAGGTCTACCTCGGGCTCGGTAGCAATATCGAGCGCGAAACCCATTTGCGCGCCGGTCTCGATGCGCTGGCCAAATTTCTGGTGGATATCCGTTGTTCGGCGGTGTTCGAGAGCCAGCCGGTGGGCATCAAAAGCGGGCCGTTCTTCAATTTCGTGGTCTCGGCCTACACGGACCTGCCGTTGATGGAGCTCGATCGGCGCTTGAAATTCATCGAGGCGGACAACGGTCGTTATGCCCCGGATCGCAAGGGCTTGCCGCTGGATATCGACGTGCTGCTGTATGGCGATCTGGTGGGTAACTTCGACGGATTGGTACTGCCGCGTGCGGAAATTCTGAAAAATGCCTTTGTGCTGTGGCCGCTGTCGTTGATTGCGCCGCAGCGGGTGCATCCGGGGGTGGGCCAAAGCTTTGCGACGTTGTGGGCTGAGGCGCAAATTGATCAGGTGTTGGCGCCGGTTGCGTTCGAATGGCGGGGGGAGCAGCTCACGCCTTCGGAGTTGCGGTGATATCAAATGCGCTTTCGCGAGCAGGCTCGCTCCCACATTGGATCGAGGTCTCCTGTGGGAGCGAGCCTGCTCGCGAAGTTTTTTATCAGGCCGTCGCCGCCTCTTTGTAGGCTTTCAACGCCTTCAGTCGTTCCCGCTTCAGCGCTTCGCCCAGTTCCGGCCCCTTGAATCCTTGCTCCAGCAATGGCTGCACCGCCACCGCTCGCGCAGCCTTCGCGGCTCCGCGCAAATAATCCGCCTGTGGATAACTGCGCTGCTCCAGGCCCTTGCGGCCACGGGCGTCCATCTCGCACGCGGCGATAAACTCTTCGAATCGCTGCGGCCGGCGATAGATATCGAAACTCTGCAGCAACTCCAACAGCGTCGAGGCTTTCAGCTCCAGCGCCCGGTGCCCATGGGTGTGGTACTGGCCGACCAGCAGCGCCAGTTCCTGACAGTCCTTGGGGACCTTGAAGCGCTCGTTGACCGCTTTGATCAGCTTCAGCCCGGTGTGCTCATGGGCGATATGCCTGGGCCATTCTTCTTCCGGCGTGAGGCCTTTGCCCAGGTCATGCAGCAGGCAGGCCCAGCGCACCGTCAGCGGTTGTTTGTGCAAAGCTGACTGCTCCAGCACGCTCAAGGTGTGCAGGCCCGTGTCGATTTCCGGGTGATGGGTCTCCGGCTGCGGTACGCCGAACAAGGCGTCGACTTCCGGCATTAGCTCTTTGAGTGCGCCACAGTCGCGCAAGACTTGGATGAACACCTGTGGATGGTCTTCCAGCAGTGCCCGGGAAATCTCCTTCCAGCTACGTTCGGCAGTCAGCGCCTGTAATTCGCCGGACTCGCTGAGCTGACGCATCAGGTCCATGGTCTCGTCGGCAACCGTGAAGCCCAGCCCGGCGTAGCGCGCAGCAAAACGGGCAACACGCAGGACACGGAGCGGATCTTCGGCGAATGCCGGGGAAACATGGCGAAGGATTCGCGCTTCAAGATCGCGCTGGCCGTGGTACGGATCGGTCAGGTTGAGTTGATCGTCCTCGGCCATGGCATTGATCGTCAGGTCGCGGCGAATCAGATCTTCTTCAAGCGTGACTTCAGGACTTGCATAGAAGGTGAAACCTCCGTAACCGCGTCCGCTTTTGCGCTCGGTGCGGGCGAGGGCGTATTCCTCACCGGTTTTCGGGTGCAGAAACACCGGGAAATCTGCGCCGACCGGGCGGAATCCCTTGGCGAGCATTTCTTCAGTGGTTGCACCGACCACGACCCGGTCGACATCAGTGACCGGCAACCCTAACAGGCGATCACGTACCGCGCCGCCAACCTTGTAAACCTGCATAAAAAACCTCCGTCAGTCCGACAGGATAACCCTTGCGTCAGACTTTCGGAGGCCAGAACCGGATCAAAGATGAATCACGGCCAGATCGAGCCGGCCGTAATCGCCCTCGCTGTGTTCACTGCGTGGCGGCACGTGATGGGTTTTCATGATCTGGTCGCCTTGCAGGGTTTCCAGATGAATGTCGAAGCCCCAGAGCCGGTGCAGGTGCTTGAGCACTTCTTCGGTGGAATCGCCCAAAGGTTTGCGGTCGTGCTGCTGATGGCGCAGGGTCAGCGAGCGATCGCCGCGCCGATCGATGCTGTAGATCTGCACGTTCGGCTCACGATTACCGAGGTTGTACTGCGCAGCCAGGGTTTCACGGATGATGCGGTAGCCGCCCTCGTCATGGATGGCCGGCACCAGCAGATCGTCTTTCTGGTCGTCATCGAGAATGCTGAACAGCTTCAGGTCGCGGATCACTTTGGGCGACAAGTACTGCAGGATGAAGCTCTCGTCCTTGAAACTGCTCATGGCGAACTTGATGGTCGACAGCCAGTCGGAACCGGCGATGTCCGGGAACCAGCGGCGATCTTCTTCGGTAGGTTCTTCGCACATGCGCCGAATGTCGCGGTACATGGCGAAACCCAGTGCGTAAGGATTGATGCCGCTGTAGTACGGGCTGTCGAAACCCGGCTGGAACACCACGCTGGTGTGCGAGGTGAGAAATTCCATCATGAAGCCGTCAGTGACCAGGCCTTCGTCATACAGATCATTCATCAGCGTGTAATGCCAGAACGTCGCCCAGCCTTCGTTCATCACCTGAGTCTGGCGCTGCGGATAGAAATACTGGGCGATCTTGCGCACGATGCGCACGATTTCGCGCTGCCACGGCTCCAGCAGCGGTGCGTGTTTTTCGATGAAATAGAGGATGTTTTCCTGCGGCTCGGCCGGGAAGCGGGCGTTGTCCTTGTCGCTGTATTTATCCGCGCCCTTGGGAATGGTGCGCCACAGATCATTGATCTGCTTCTGCATGTGCTCTTCACGATCCTTTTGCCGCCGGCGTTCCTCTTCGGCGGAAATCGGATACGGCCGCTTGTAGCGGTCGACGCCGTAATTCATCAAGGCATGGCAGGAATCGAGCAGATCTTCTACGGCGTCGATGCCGTGGCGTTCCTCGCACTGCATGATGTACTGCTTGGCGAACACCAGGTAATCGATGATCGAGCTTGCGTCGGTCCAGGTGCGGAACAGGTAGTTGCCCTTGAAAAAACTGTTGTGGCCATAGCAGGCGTGAGCCACCACCAGCGCCTGCATGCAGATGGTGTTCTCTTCCATCAAATAGGCGATGCACGGGTCGGAGTTGATCACGATCTCGTAAGCCAGGCCCATCTGCCCGCGACTGTAGGATTTCTCTGTGCTGAGGAAGTGTTTGCCGTAGGACCAGTGGTGATAGCCCAGCGGCATGCCCACCGAGGCATAGGCGTCCATCATCTGCTCGGCGGTGATCACTTCGATCTGGTTGGGATAGGTATCCAGCGCGTAGCGGGCCGCGATCCGGGCGATTTCACGGTCGTAGGTCTGGATCAGCTCGAATGTCCATTCGGAGCCGGTGGAAATCGGTTGGCGTTTCTGCTCTTTGGCGGTCATGTCACTAACCTGCGCTGGAAGAGTTCACGGAAGACCGGATAGATATCTCCGGCCGAGACCAGTTGCTGCTGGGCAAAGGTGTCAGAGAAGGCTTCGGCGATGCGTTCGTATTCGTACCACAGGGCCTGATGTTCGCGCGGGGTGATCTCCACGTAAGTGTAGTACTGCACAAACGGCATGATCTGGTTGATCAGGATGTCGCGGCAGATCGGCGAGTCGTCGTTCCAGTTGTCGCCGTCGGAGGCCTGAGCGGCGTAGATGTTCCACTCGTTGCTCGGATAGCGCTCGGCCATGATTTCCTGCATCAGCTTCAGCGCGCTGGAAACAATGGTGCCGCCGGTCTCACGAGAATAGAAAAACTCCTCCTCATCCACCTCTCGGGCGCTGGTGTGGTGACGGATGAACACCACGTCGATCTTGTCGTAGTTACGCTTGAGAAACAGGTACAGCAAGATGAAAAAGCGCTTGGCGATGTCCTTGGTCGCCTGCGTCATCGACCCGGAAACGTCCATCAGGCAGAACATCACTGCTTTGGAGCTGGGGTTGGGTTGCTTGACCAGCAGGTTGTATTTCAAGTCGAAGGTATCGAGGAACGGCACGCGGTGAATGCGTGCGCTGAGTTTTTCAATTTCAGCCTCGAGATCCTGGATATCGCCGAAGTTGTCCGGTTCTTCGCGCTTGAGCCGTGCCAGCTCTTCCTTGGCTTCACGAAGCTTTGCCCGGCTGCTGCCGGACAGGGCAATACGACGTGCATGTGCTGAGCGCAGGGTGCGGATGATATTGATGCGTGAAGGGTTACCTTCGTTGCTGATCCCGGCGCGTACGGTTTTGAACGTGTCGGTACCGGTCAGATTGCGTTTGACCAGGTTCGGCAGTTCCAGGTCTTCGAACATGAACTCGAGGAATTCCTCCTGAGTGATCTGGAAGACGAACTCGTCCATGCCTTCACCGGAGTTGCCTGCCTTGCCCGGGCCGCGCCCACCGCCGCCTCCCGGTGGACGAGCGATATGTTCACCGGCCGTGAACTCTTTGTTACCGGGATGCACCACGGTCTGCTTGCCGCCGCGTCCATGATGAAGCACCGGCTCGTCGATATCGCGGCCGGGAATGCTGATCTGCTCGCCGTGCTCCATATCCGTGATGGAGCGGCGACTGACTGCCTCTTCGACAGCCTTCTTGATGTGGTCACGGTAACGCCGCAGAAAACGCTGGCGGTTCACCGTGCTCTTGTTCTTGCCATTGAGGCGTCGGTCGATCACATAGCTCATAAGGCCCCTCCGGGGAGCTTCAAGTTTTGAGCTGCAAGCTGCAAGTAAAAGCGAATGCCCGTGTTTTCGGGTTCACGCGCTTGGTTCTTGCAGCTTGTGGCTTATAGCTTGCAGCTGCCTCACTGCGACTTGCGGACCCGCAGGTACCATTCGGACAGCAGGCGTACCTGTTTATCGGTGTAGCCACGTTCAACCATTCGCGTAACGAAGTCGTTGTGTTTCTGCTGATCCTCCTTGCTGGCCTTGGCGTTGAAACTGATGACGGGCAGCAGGTCTTCGGTGTTGGAGAACATTTTCTTCTCGATGACCACCCGCAGTTTTTCGTAGCTGAGCCACGTCGGGTTCTTGCCGTTGTTGTTGGCCCGGGCGCGCAGGACGAAGTTGACGATTTCGTTGCGGAAATCCTTCGGATTGCTGATGCCGGCCGGTTTCTCGATTTTCTCCAGTTCTTCGTTCAGCGCCACGCGGTTGAGAATCTCGCCGGTTTCCGGGTCGCGATACTCCTGATCCTGAATCCAGAAATCCGCATACAACACGTAGCGGTCGAAGATGTTCTGACCGTATTCGCTGTAGGACTCCAGATAAGCGGTCTGGATTTCCTTGCCGATGAACTCGATGTAGCGCGGCGCCAGGTATTCCTTCAGATAGCGCAGGTAGCGTTCGCGGGTTTCGGCCTGGAACTGTTCCTGTTCGATCTGTTGTTCAAGCACATAGAGCAGGTGCACCGGGTTGGCGGCGATTTCATGTGGATCGAAGTTGAACACCTTGGAGAGGATCTTGAAGGCGAAGCGGGTCGACAGACCGTTCATGCCTTCGTCGACACCGGCCGAATCGCGATACTCCTGAATCGACTTGGCCTTCGGATCGGTATCCTTGAGGTTTTCACCGTCGTAGACGCGCATCTTCGAATAGATGTTGGAGTTTTCCGGCTCCTTGAGGCGCGACAACACGGTGAACTGCGCGAGCATTTTCAGGGTGTCCGGTGCGCAGTGCGCCTTGGACAGGGAACTGTTGAAAAGCAGTTTGTCGTAGATCTTCACTTCGTCGCTGACGCGCAGGCAGTACGGCACTTTGACGATGTAGATCCGGTCGATGAACGCCTCGTTGTTCTTGTTGTTGCGGAAGGTGTGCCACTCCGACTCGTTGGAGTGAGCCAGCAAAATCCCGGTGAACGGAATCGCGCCGAGGCCTTCGGTACTGTTGTAGTTACCCTCCTGAGTAGCGGTCAACAATGGGTGCAGCACCTTGATCGGCGCCTTGAACATTTCGACAAATTCCATCAGGCCCTGGTTGGCCCGGCACAGCGCACCGGAGTAGCTGTAGGCGTCGGCGTCGTTCTGCGGGAATTCTTCGAGCTTGCGGATATCGACCTTGCCGACCAGCGCCGAGATGTCCTGGTTGTTCTCGTCACCGGGTTCGGTCTTGGCCACGGCAATCTGATTGAGGATCGAGGGGTACAGCTTGACCACGCGGAACTGGCTGATGTCGCCGCCGAATTCAGCCAGGCGCTTGGTCGCCCAGGGCGACATGATGGTGTTCAGGTAGCGCCGTGGAATACCGAAGTCTTCCTCGAGGATCGCGCCATCTTCAGTGGCGTTGAACAGACCCAGAGGTGATTCGAAGACCGGCGAGCCCTTGATGGCGTAGAAAGGTACCTTCTCCATCAGCTGTTTCAGCTTCTCGGCCAGGGACGATTTACCGCCACCGACGGGGCCGAGCAGATAAAGAATCTGTTTCTTCTCTTCCAGGCCTTGGGCAGCGTGGCGGAAATACGAGACGATCTGGTCGATGCATTCTTCCATCCCGTGGAAGTCTTCAAAGGCCGGATAGCGGCGGATCACCTTGTTGGAGAAGATGCGCGACAGCCTCGAATTGGTCGAAGTGTCGAGCAGTTCCGGTTCGCCGATCGCCATCAACAGACGCTCGGCGGCGGAAACGTAGGCGCTGCGATCGTTTTTGCACAGCTCCAGGTACTCCTGCAGAGAGAGTTCTTCCTGGCGTGTGGATTCGAAGCGTTGTTGGAAGTGGCTAAAGATACTCATGACGTCACCTCGCTCGATACGTGGAGCCGACGCCGGATCACTCAGTCGATGCTGGCAGCAGTCGCTGTGGCAACTGCTGTTTACCCCCCAGAATTCTCCCACGGTCGACAAACCGCGAAAGCTACTCCCGATGATCCGCGCGCCGGTGTACCGGCTCTCCCCTGATTTGGATGGCCTGCGCTTAAGGATAGTTGGGAATTCGAGAGGTAAAGGCGAGATACGTAATTAGTTGTGGCAGACCGTTCGTCTGCCGCGCGCAGGCCCACGGCAGCCGGGGCCTGCGCCGCGCAAAAAATTTATTCGTCGGTGCCTTGCGCGGTTTCCGAAGGATAGGTCGTACGCCATAGCTCGAAACCGCCATCCATGCTGTAGACGTCGGAGAAGCCCTGGCCGACCAGATAGGCGGCTGCGCCCTGGCTGGAATTGCCGTGGTAGCAGACCACGACGGTCGGTGCATCAAGATCGGCGCCTTGAATGAAAGCGTGCAGCGAATGGTTGTCGAGATGCTTCGAACCGCTGATGTGCAGCGCGGCGAAGGTCGCTGGATCGCGTACGTCAACCACAACGGCGCCTTGTTCACGCAGGGCCTGCGCCTGTTCCGGGGGGATTCGTTTGAATTCGCTCATGGCGGGTTCCTGTAGCTCAACTGAAAATGCAGTCTAACGCGGCGCGTCGACTGGCGAAGATTCGGGGATAAGTGGTGCGACCGAGGGCGCAAGCCCGCCGTGTTCATCGCATTTGCACGAGAGGCGTTCGCCGCTGTCGACGTTCATCAGCGTCAGGCTGCCGCCCCATACACATCCGGTGTCCAGCGCGGAAATGCCCGGCTCGTGGATATTGCCCTCGAGCGCAGCCCAGTGACCGAAGATAATGCGCAGGCCGCGGGTCTTGCGCTCCTTGTGCTGAAACCACGGCTTGTAGCCGGGCGGGGCGCTGTCCAGGCCTTCCTTGCTCTTGAGGTCGAGCTTGCCCTCAGCGGTGCAAAAGCGCATGCGTGTGAAGTAATTAGTGATCACCCGCAGGCGATCAATGCCTTTGAGGTCGTTGTCCCATCTCGCCGGTTCGTTGCCGTACATGCCGTCAAGGTAGGCGGGGAACACGTTGTCGTCACGCAGGGCGGTCTCGACTTCGGCGGCGCACTTCAGGGCGCGGCGCAGCGACCATTGCGGCGGGATGCCAGCATGGACCATCGCAACATCGCGTGTTTCGTCGTAATGCATCAGCTTCTGCTGGCGCAGCCATTCCATCAGTTGCGGGCCGTCGGGGGCATCGATGATCTCGCGCAGTGTGTCGCTTTTCTTCAAGCGTTCGATCTTTTTCGCGGCGGCCAGCAGATGCAGGTCGTGATTGCCGAGTACGCAAACCAGCGACTCGCGCATCTCGTAGAGAAAGCGCAGGGTTTCCAGCGACTGCGGGCCACGGTTGACCAGATCGCCGACAAGCCACAGCCGATCAAGCGTCGGGTCGAACGCGACTTGCCTGAGCAGACACTTGAGCGGCTCCAGGCAGCCTTGCAGGTCACCGACCGCGTAAGTCGCCATCAGTGCAGGGCTCCGGGTACGGCGAGGCGAAACGGTTTGATGACGGCATCGAAATGTTTGCCGTCATCGGCGAGCATTTGATAAGTGCCCTGCATGGTGCCGACCTTGGTGGTCATCACCGTGCCGCTGGTATACGTGTGGCTCTTGCCTGCATCGATCAACGGTTGCTGGCCGACGACGCCTTCACCGCGCACTTGTTCAGCATGGCCGTCACCATCGGTGATCACCCAATGCCGGGACAAAAGCTTGGCCGCAATCTTGCCGTTGTTCTGCACGGTAATGGTGTAGGCGAAGGCGAAACGGTCGTGTTCGGGTTGCGATTGGTCTGCCAGATAGTGGGTGACGACGCTGACATCGACCTGATAACGGGAATCGGACATGCAAGAAGGCCTTAACGAAGCGGAACGCGGGGCGTAGCTGATGGGGAATCAGTCTAGGCAAGTATCGGGCAGTAAACCAGAGTGGTGTGCTGCCCGATAGCGTTCATCGCGGGTCAGTCGGCGGCGGGAGCTGCCGGGACCTGTATCGCGAGCTGGTCGGCCAGGCGCACGAATGCAGCCAGATCCAGCTGCTCGGGACGCAGGCTGCCATCGACGCCGGCGGCTTCGATTTCGGCATTGCTGAGCAATTGCTTGAGGGTATTGCGCAGGGTTTTGCGGCGCTGATTGAAGGCTTCGCGCACCACGCGCTCCAGCAACTTGTGATCCTTGGCCGGGTGCGGCAGTACCGCGTGGGGCACCAGACGAACGATCGCCGAATCGACTTTCGGCGGTGGATTGAATGCGCCCGGGCCGACATTGAACAGATGCTCCACGCGGCAATGGTACTGAACCATGATCGACAAACGACCCCAGTCACCGCCACCCGGGCCTGCAGCCAGACGCTCGACCACTTCTTTCTGCAACATGAAGTGCATGTCACGAATGATGCCGGCGTTGTTCAGCAGGTGAAAAATCAGCGGCGTGGAAATGTTGTACGGCAGGTTGCCAACCACCCGCAGGCTGTTCGGCGCGGCGTTCAGCGTGTTGAAGTCGAACTTCAGCGCATCGCCCTGATGCAGGTTGAAATTGCTCATGCCGGCAAACTGCTGGTTGAGGATCGGGATCAGATCCTTGTCCAGCTCCACTACGTCGAGTTGCGCGCCGGAGCCGAGCAAACCTTGGGTCAGGGCACCCTGACCGGGGCCGATTTCCAGCAGGCGGTCGTCAGCCTTGGCATGGATGGAGCGCAGGATGCGGTCAATAACGCCGGCATCGTGCAGGAAGTTCTGGCCAAAGCGTTTGCGCGCCTTGTGTTGGTATTGCTCGTTCATAAACGGGTCTCGGCCATCTGGTAGGCGGTTTCCAGGGCGACTTGCAGGCTGCCGGTGTCGATCCTGCCGCTGCCGGCCAGATCCAGGGCGGTGCCATGGTCGACCGAGGTGCGGATGATCGGCAGGCCCAGCGTCACGTTGACGGCAGCGCCGAAGCCTTTGTACTTGAGCACGGGCAAGCCCTGGTCGTGGTACATCGCCAGCACTGCGTCGCAGTGCTCCAGATATTTGGGGGTAAACAGAGTGTCGGCAGGCAGCGGGCCACGAAGGTCCATGCCCTCGCCGCGCAGGCGCTCTAATGTCGGTTCGATGATGTCGATTTCTTCATGGCCCAGGTGGCCGCCTTCACCGGCGTGCGGATTAAGACCGCAGACCAGAATGCGTGGCCGGGCGATGCCGAATTTGTCTTGCAGATCGGTGTGCAGGATTCGCGTGACCCGCTCCAGCCGCTCTGCGGTGATCGCATCGGCAATCTCGCGCAGTGGCAGATGCGTGGTGACCAGCGCCACGCGCAAACCGCGAGTGGCAAGCATCATCACTACTTGCGCGGTGTGCGTCAGGTCGGCGAGAAATTCGGTGTGTCCGGAGAACGCGATACCCGATTCGTTGATCACGCCTTTGTGCACGGGTGCGGTGATCATCCCGGCGAAGTCGCCGTTCAGGCAGCCGTTGCCGGCGCGGGTCAGGGTTTCGAGGACGAATGCCGCGTTGGCCGTGTCCAGTTGTCCGGCGACTACCGGTGCGCTGAGTGGCGTATCCCAGACGTACAGGCTGTTGGCCGGCGCTGGAACATTTGGCCACTGCCCGGGCGCGACATCCAGCAGATTGACGGCCAGCCCCAGCTGCGCGGCCCGCTCAATGAGCAGGTCGCGGCTGGTAATGGCTATCAGGGGATGTGGCTGGGCTTGCGAGGCGAGCAGCAGGCACAGGTCGGGACCGATGCCGGCCGGTTCGCCGGGTGTCAGCGCGAAACGCTTGGGTTTCACTGCGCTGCCTGGTCTGCACCAGGGAGTTTGATCTCTACGTATGCTTCGTCACGGATCTGACGCAGCCAGGTTTGCAGCTCTTCGTCGTATTTGCGGTTGCGCAGTACGGTCATGGCTTGCTGCTCACGGGCCTGTTCGGTGCTGTCAGTGGCGCGACGGCCAAGGACTTCCAGCACGTGCCAGCCATATTGGGTCTGGAACGGCTTGGACAGCTGACCTTGCGGGGTCGAGGCCATCACTTCGCGGAATTCCGGCACCAGCGCGTTCGGGTCGATCCAGTTCAGGTCGCCGCCGTTGAGGGCGGAACCCGGGTCTTCCGAGTAGTTTTTCGCCAGCTCGGCAAAGTCTTCACCGGCGCTGATGCGGTCATACAACGATTGCACTAGGGCCTTGGTCTTG
The DNA here is from genome assembly GCF_004307535.1 of Pseudomonas sp. Sample_9. Lineage (NCBI taxonomy): Bacteria > Pseudomonadati > Pseudomonadota > Gammaproteobacteria > Pseudomonadales > Pseudomonadaceae > Pseudomonas > Pseudomonas sp. Sample_9. Next base: position 13,443 of record NZ_RAZO01000290.1, on the reverse strand, counting down.
GCTTCGTCGCGGATCGGGCTCGGCTTGACCAGGATGTGGCGCACATGCACTTCGTCGCGCATCTGCGCTTCGCCGCCACGCTTGCCCAGCAGCTTCAGAATGATGAAGCCGCCCGGTGTGCGCGCAGGTTGAGTGATGTCGCCGACGGCCATGCTGCTCAGTTCGCGGTCGAACGGCGGTGGCAGTTGCGCGGCTTTACGCCAGCCCATGTCGCCGCCTTCCAGCGCGTTGTCGCTGCCGGATTTGGCCACGGCCATCTGACCGAAGTCGGCGCCTTGCTTGAGCTGCTGGTAAACCTCCATGGCCTGACGCGCGGCGCTCTGAATGGCTTCAGAGTTGGCGCTTTCCGGGGTCGGAATCAGGATGTTGGCCAGGTGCAGTTCTTCGGACAGTTGCATCTTGCCGAGGTCGGAGGCGAGGAAGTTCTTCACTTCCTGCTCGGAAACCTGGATGCGCTCGGCCACGCGACGCTGACGCACGCGGCTGATGATCATCTCGCGCTTGATCTGATCACGGGCGTCGTCATAGTTCAGGCCATCACGAGCCAGCGCTGAGCGGAACTGATCGACCGTCATGTTGTTGCGCTGGGCAATGGTGCCAACAGCCTGGTTGAGCTCTTCGTCAGTGATGCGGATGCCCGAGCGCTCGCCGATCTGCAGTTGCAGGTTTTCGACGATCAGACGCTCGAGCACTTGCTGATCGAGCACGCCCGGAGGCGGAAGACCGCCACCGCGCTTGGCGATGGTCTGCTGAACTTCGTGAACCCGCTGGTCCAGTTGGCTCTGCATGACCACGTCGTTGTCGACGATCGCCACCACTTTATCGATGGACTGTACGGCGGCGTTGGCCGCCGTACCCAGGAACAGCGCGCCCAGCATCAGCGGGCGCAGACAATCAGAAAGCTTGGTCTTCACGTTCACGATAACCTTGAATGCCTTGATCGAGGAAACTCTCTACCTTGGCGCCAGTCAGGCCGCCGAGCCCCTTCAGAACAATTTGGAGGAAGACGCCATGGTCGCCTTTTTCGTTTTGCGGAGCTTCCTGGCTGAACTCGTCATAGGCAACCCAGTAACGGTTGATCAGGCGCAGTTTCCAGCAGCAGTTGTCATATTCGAAACCACCGAAGGCTTCCAGCGTGCGATTGCGGTTGTAGTCGTACTGCCAGCGGCTGATGGCGCTCCACTGCGGAACGATCGGCCAGATGACCGAAAAGTCATGCTGCTGGATCTTGTAGTAGTCCTTCACGTAGCCAGGCTGGCCCGGGGTGCCGTAGTCACCACCGCCCACCGACCATTGACCGGTATTCTGGTCGTAGCGAATCTGGTCGTTGCGATAGCGATAACCGGCGTTGATGACCTTGTTCGGGTTGTCCGCAGGCTGATAATGGAACATCGCACTGCCGGAGCGCGGGCTACGGCTGTCCGGATCCCAGTTGTAATCGGCAGTGGCGCGCCAGTCGCGGTTCCAGCGGTATTCGTATTCCAGCGCGTACGGAGAAACATTTGATTTGGAGTCGGCGCGGGTTTTTGCATCGATACCCGGCAACTGCACTTCACGATTCTTGAAGTAGTAGGCCTGACCTACGCTGATGCGCTGGCGCTCGAAACCATCTTCTTCGATCCAGCGACTGGTCACGCCCAGCGACAGTTTGTTCTCGTCACCGACGCGGTCGGCACCGGAGAAACGGTTGTCACGGAACAGCGACGAGTAGTTGAAGGTGTACTCGCTGGTGTCGAAGATCGGGATATCGGACTGGTCTTCCTCAGGAACATAGAGATAGAACAGGCGTGGTTCCAGCGTCTGGCGATAATTCTTGCCAAAGTAGGATGTATCGCGATCGAAGTACAGGCCGCTATCGACACTGGCGATCGGAACACCACGATTCTGATTGCTGCTGAATTTGCCGTAGAGCTTCTGGTTTTCTGGCGACAGCGCATCGATCTGAGATTTGCCGGTGCCGTCCAGATCAAGCTGATACTGAGTGTATTGATACTTCAGGGAAGGCTTGAGGAAACCGTAACTCCAGTTCATCGGCAGGCTAACGCCCGGCTTCAGATTCAAACGGTCGCCGGTGGCACGAGCCAGCCCGGTGATGTTCCTGTCCAGGCGAGGTGATGCAATGCCATCTTCGTCGACGAAATCTCCATCGCGCAGGTCGCGATCAAAACGTACCAGCTCTGTCTCGTAATCGAAATTCAGGCCTTCCGGATGATATGGCAGCTGACCATTGAAGGTGATCTGCGGCAGGCGGTCATACGGCGTGATGCTCGAAACGGTGGCCAGTTGATAGGCCTGGGCGTTCAACTGTGCGGTGTAGCTGTCGCCGCGATAGGTGATTGCGCCTTGCTGGTTGACGTAATCTGCACTCTTCACACCGATCTGATCGGTCTGCAGATCCTGGAAGTAATACGGATCGCTGATCTTGGTGTAGTCGACCTGGGTCATCACGCGGGAGTCGAGACCGCCCTTGTGCTGCCAGTTGTACATATAGCGAGTGTCTTTGTAGTCGGACTGAAGCTTGCGATCGTCGTTCTCATCGTTGAGATACGCCGCACCGAACTGACCTTCGCTCGATTTGGTCAGGTAGCGGAACTCACCTTCCATCAGCATGCCGCGCTTGCTCATGTAGCGCGGGTACAACGTGGCGTCATAGTTCGGCGCCAGGTTGAAGTAGTACGGGGTGAGCAGCGTGAAGCCGGTGTCGCTGCCCGAACCGATGGTTGGCGGCAGGAAACCGGACTGGCGACGGTCGTCGATCGGGAAGTAGATGTACGGCGTGTACAGAATCGGGATGTCTTTGACGCGCAAGGTCACGTTGGTCGCGGTGCCGAAACCGGTCGCCGGGTTCAAGGTGATGTTGTTGCCCTTGAGCTGCCACGCGTTGCTGTTCGGTTCGCACGTGGTGTACGTGCCGTCCTTCAGGCGGATGATCGCGTTTTCGGCACGCTTGGCGTACAGCGCGTTACCGCGGATGCGCGATTTGTGCATAACGTATTCAGCGTTGTCGACCTTGGCTTCACCGGTGTCGAGCTGCACATCGGCGTGGTCGCCGACGATCAGCGCGCCGTTGTCGCGGATGCGCACGTTGCCGGCCAGTTCACCACGGCTTTCGGCCTGATACAGGTTGGCCTCGTCGGCCTCGACCTGCATGCTGCCCTGACGCATGACCACGTCACCGGCGAGGCTGGCGACCTGGGTGTCCTGCTCGTAACGCGACGCTTTGGCACCGATGAAGGTCGGCGCGTCACTTTTATTCGTCTTGTCATTCATGCCAGGACGAATCGGTTCGATATAGGAACCAGAGCAGTAAGGACCGGTCTCGGCCAGTTGGGCGGCAGTGAGCTTCTCGCGCGGAACCCAGTCGAGGTGACTGTAGTCTTCGCTACGGGATTTCAGGCCGCGGCCCTTGGACTCGGTGACCAGTGCGGTTTTTGCACCGGTCTCTGCGCCTGAACCGTTGTCGGCCGGAGCCTCGCCAGCAGCGCTGACGGCACTGCCGTCATGCACCGGACGCGGCGGCAATGCCGCGGCGGGCGACTTGGGCGCACAGTCCCAGCCACCCGTAGCCGAGACGGAGCAGTCATACTGCTCGGCGGCAACAACGAATTGACTGGCCAGAGGTTGCATAGCCAGCAGACTGCCGGTTACCAACAACGGAAATTTTTTACGAAACGCGGGGGATTTCAATGCCATCTTATTAGTCCGGGCTTCCTGCGTGCCATCTGCCCGCGGTGTGGGCCGCACGCCTCTCGATGGTCTGAAAAAGATGCTGGATAATAAAGCATGACCCGCTTGACGGCTAGCGCCGTCGGAGACCCTTGCAATGCCTGACCAAGATGTACGCTTGCAACACCTGAAAGTTTGGCTCGATGAGCAGTTGGCAAAGCTGTTTGCCGAGCAGGGCTGGGGCACCGTGCCCCCGGCCACGTTGACCGCGGCCAGCAGCGACGCGAGTTTCCGCCGCTACTTCCGCTGGGAGGGCGATGGTCGCAGCTTCGTCGTCATGGACGCGCCGCCACCCCAGGAAAACTGCAAACCGTTCGTGGATATCGCCTTTTTGCTGGCGAAATCCGGAATTAATGTGCCGAAAATTTACGCCGAAGACCTCGAGCGCGGTTTTCTTTTGCTCAATGACCTGGGCAACAAGACCTATCTCGACGTGATCGATGGCGAAAATGCCGACGCGTTATTCCACGATGCCCTGCAAGCGCTGTTGGCTTTTCAACAGTTGCCGATGGTTGCGCCGTTGCCCAGTTACGACGTCGCCTTGTTGCGCCGTGAGCTGGAATTGTTCCCCGAGTGGTACGTCAAGCGCGAGCTGGGCGTCGAGTTCGATGCGGCCCAGCAGCAACAGTGGCAGCACGTCAGCGAGTTGCTGATCGACAGCGCGCTGGCGCAGTCGAAAGTGCTGGTGCACCGCGACTACATGCCGCGCAATCTGATGCTCAGCGAACCCAACCCCGGCGTGCTGGATTTCCAGGACGCGGTGTACGGCCCGGTGACTTACGACGTGACTTGCCTGTTCAAGGATGCCTTCCTCAGCTGGCCGGAAGAACGCGTGCGCGGCTGGCTGGAAAGTTATTGGCAGCAAGCCTCGGCGCTGGACATCCCGGTGCAGGCGGATTTCGAAGACTTCCTGCGCGCCAGCGATCTGATGGGCGTGCAGCGTCACCTGAAAGTCATCGGCATCTTCGCGCGTATCTGCCACCGCGATGGCAAGCCACGTTATCTGGCGGACGTGCCGCGCTTCTTCTCCTATATAGAAGCAGTGATCGCCCGCCGTCCTGAACTGGCGGAACTGCAAGCGCTGTTCAGCAGCTTGCGTGCTGGAGCGACGGCATGAAGGCAATGATCCTGGCAGCGGGCAAAGGCGAGCGCATGCGCCCGCTGACCCTGACCACGCCGAAACCGCTGGTGCGTGCCGGCGGTGTACCGCTGATCGAGTATCACCTGCGCGCCCTCGCGGCCGCAGGTTTCAACGAAATCGTCATCAACCACGCATGGCTCGGCCAGCAGATCGAGGATCATCTGGGCGACGGCTCGCGCTTCGGCCTGAGTATTCGGTACTCGCCGGAAGGCGAACCGCTGGAAACCGGTGGCGGGATTTTCCGTGCACTGCCGTTGCTCGGTGATGATGCGTTTCTGGTGGTCAACGGCGACATCTGGACCGATTACGACTTCAGCGTGCTGCACCAGCCGATCAATGGCCTGGCGCACCTGGTGCTGGCGGACAATCCGGCGCATCACCCGAACGGCGACTTCAGCCTGATCGACGGCAAAGTGCAGGACGGTGAGCCTGATGCGGCGACCCTGACCTACAGCGGTATCGCCGTGCTTCATCCGCAGCTGTTCGACGGTTGCAGCGACGGTGCTTTCAAGCTCGCGCCGCTGCTGCGCAATGCCATGGCCAATGGCGAAGTGACGGGCGAGCGTCTGAAGGGGCATTGGGTGGATGTCGGGACCCACGAGCGTCTGGCCGAAGCCGAAGCCTTGATAGAAGCGAGTCGCTGAGATGCTGTGGCCAGGGACTCTGATTGGAGCCGGAGTGGGGTACGCGATTGCCAGCATTCCGGGGGCCATGCTTGGGGCGTTGTTGGGGCAGGCGCTGGATCGGCGCCTGCACTTGCAGAGCTGGGGACATTTACGCGAAAAGCTCGGCGGCCGGCCGATGCTGCGCAACGATGAATTGCTGTTCGTCTTGCTCGGGCGTCTGGCCAAGAGCGACGGGCGCGTCACTGACGGGCATATCCAGCAGGCGCGCAATGAAATGCGCGCACTGGAAATGAGCGAGCCGGCGACGCGCCGGGCCATCGCTGCGTTCAATCGCGGCAAGTCCGGCAGCGACAATCTGCGCGGCTATCTGCGCCGTCTGAGTGCGCAACCGCATGCGGCTGAAGGTGTGTTGCGCGCCTGTTGGCGGATGGTCTGGGCCGACGGTCGCGCTGGGGTGAGTGAGCGCGAGTTGCTGGCGCAGTGGGGCAAGTGGCTGGGCTGGACGCCGCAGCAGGTGCAGGCATTGGCCAGCGATTACGAGCCGGGCAAGCGGCCGATCGTCAGTGCGGCGGTGAGCTACCAGGAGGCGATGAAATTGCTTGGGGTGTCGGCGAGCAGCGAGCCGGCGCAGATCAAGCGCGCTTACCGGCGATTGCTCAGTCGCCATCACCCGGACAAGATTGCCGGCAGTGGCGCGACCCCGGCACAGGTGCGTGAGGCGACCGAGCGTACGCGGGAATTGCATAGCGCTTATACGCTGATTCGCGAGCGGCGGGATTTTCGCTAGGAATTAGATGGGTTTTGCTTGTGCTTGCCTCTTCGCGAGCAGGCTCGCTCCCACATTGAATTGTGCATAGATCCAATGTGGGAGCGAGCCTGCTCGCGAATTAAGGGCGACTCGGTGGAACAGTCAGTCAACAGCCTGAGGATTCAACCAGCCCCGCACCCGCCGAAACAATTGCTCCTGCTCAGCCTTTTTGTCCGGCAACACCTTCAGCGCCACCTGGCTGAATGCCGAGGTCTTCAGACGCTTGCTCGCCTGCATGCGCTCCAGCGCTGCGTTGCGATCCAGCGCTTTGTCCATGTAGAAAATATCCACCGTCGGCAGCTTCAGCGTCGGCGTCAGTTCGGCCAGTGGCGGCAGGGCTTTGGCCGGTGCTTGCGCATCGACCATCACCAGTTTTTCCACCTGCGGCGTCTGCCGCTCGCTGAGAAAACGCGCCGCCCAGTAGGCGCCGGTGCCGTGACCGAGCACGACAATGCTGCGCGCGCTCTGCTGTTCGGCGTAGGCAATCGCCGCGTCAATCCTTCCGAAGATGCGATCGGCATCGGCCTTGGCTTGTTCTTCGCTGGTCTCGGCGACCACCTGTTCGGCAACTTCCGCTTCACCGCCTGCGGCTTGCTCGATCGGTTGCGCGGTGGCGGCATCCTTGCTTGCGGTTTCCGGGGCTTTCGGCGCGGCGGCCGGTTCGATTACGCGCGGAGCAATGGCGTCGCCTTGCAGATCCGGCAGGGTGATACTCAGGCTGCTCCACTCGACGTCCGGCAATTTGCGTCGCAACGGGCCGACTGCCTGCGGCCAGTCAGCGGTTTCGCCGGCACCGGGAACGATGATCACCGCACCTTTGGGTTCGGCGCTGTTGGCCGGTTTCCACAGGGCGAGGAAAGTGTCGCTGCCAGCCTGCAGTTGTTGCTGCTCTTGCGCCGGCAGTTTACGTTGCAGTGCGGCGGCCTCTTCCTGACTACGCTCAAGCAGTGGCTGGCGCTCGGCCGGTTTTTCTTCGGCGGGTTTATCCGTGGCGGCAGGCGCAGGGTCGGCGGCTTCGACGGAAAACGCACAAGGCAGGATCAGCGACAGGCACAATGCTGGCAGTGCCAGGCGGTAGACAAAGGGCATCGGTTATTCCAGGCCAGAAAAGTATCCTGGCAGCCTAATGGGTTGGTCAGAATTTGTCAGTGTATGAGACTTCAATGAAGCGATTTTGCTGCCTGTGGGTTATCGGCTGTTTGTGGTTTCCCTTGATGGGCTGGGCGGCGCCTGCGCCGCCGGCTCATGCCGCGCAATTGTCGCCAGAGAAGCAGCAATGGCTGGCACAGCACAACGAATTGCGCGTCGGCCTGGTGTTGCAGGCGCCCTACGCGACCTACGATCGGCGCTTGCAGCGATTGTCCGGGGCCAATGTCGAGTTGATGAAGCTGCTGGCCAAAACCCTCGGCGTGGAGCTGAGCTGGCGCAACTTCCAGGATCTCGGAGCATTGGAAAACGCTTTGCGCGAGGGCGAGATCGACATCGCCCCGGGCCTGAGTCAGACTCCCAGCGCGCTGCGCCTCTGGCAGTTTTCCGACCCGTACATGCGCGTGCCGCAACTGGTGGTCAGCGACCAGAAAAGCAGTGGCGCGGTCGATCTGGAAAAACTCGACAGCCAGACCCGCGTCGCCGTGCGCATGCCGAGCAGCACCGCCGATTACCTGCGCAGCAACTATCCGCACTTGAATCTGCAAGGCGTGCCGCTGGAACGTCAGGCGTTGCAACTACTGTTGAGTCAGCAAGCCTCCTACGCGGTGGTCGACGAAGCGCAGTTGGGGCGCCTGTCGGTGGAGCCAGAATTTGCCGAACTGGTGGTGGTCGGCGATATCGGCCTTCCACAGCTGCTGCGCGTGGCCTCGCGGCGCGATTGGCCGGAACTGGCCGGCATCGTCCAGAGCGCCTTGCGCGCGATCCCGGCCAAGGATCTGGAGCAACTGCACAACCAATGGCTGCAGCCGAAATACCCACGGCTGACCGAGTCGCCGGGGTTCTGGCAGAACCTCAGTCTGTTGTTCGCGGTGATGCTCCTCAGTTGCGCGGCGATCGTGGTCTGGCAGCGGCGCCAACAGCACAGTCTCGAACAACGCTTGCTCAGCGCCCGCGAGGACATCGCGTTGCGCGCCGCCAGCGAAGAGGCCCTGCGACTGACGCAGTTTTCCATCGACCAAAGTACCGTCGGCATTCTTTGGGTCAATTGGGACAGCCATGTGCGCTACGCCAACCGCGCGGCGGAAAACATGTTGGGCTATCCCTCGGGCGGGCTGATCGAACGGCCGTTGATCGATTTCGAGCCCGGCCTGCACATGGATCGCTGGCTCAATCTGTGGAAGCGCGCGCGGGCCAGTGAAGAAGGACCGCTGAGCTTCGAAACCAGTTGCCTGCGCGCCGATGGCAGCGTGTTGCCGGCGGACGTGTCTTTGAGTTTTCTGCGTTTTCGCGACAGTGAATATCTGGTTGTCTACCTCACCGATGTCACCGACCGCCGCCGCGCGCTCGCCGCTTTGCAGGAAAGCGAGGCGCGCCTGCAAGGCATCGCCGCCAACGTTCCGGGTCTGGTGTTCAGGCTGGAGCGGGCACCGGTCACCGGGCAGATCGACTTTGCCTACATCAGCGAGGGCAGCGAAAGTCTGGTCGGTTATGCGCCGGCAGCCATCGCCCATCGCGACATGGGCCTGCGCAGCCTGGTGCACCCCGACGACAAGGCCAGTTATCACCGCACCCAAGATCAGGCGCTGGATAACGACAGCGACTGGTCGTGGCAGGGCCGCATCGTCACGCGCCAGGGTGAGCAGCGTTGGGCCGAGATCAAGGCGATCACCCGAAAACTGGAGGATGGCGCCTACGTGTGGGACGGCATCGTCTGGGACATCAGCGAAAGCAAACGCATCGAGCTGGAACTGGCGGCCTCGCGCGAGCAACTGCGCGAACTGTCGGCGCACCTGGAAAGCGTGCGCGAAGAAGAGAAGGCGCGCATCGCCCGGGAAGTTCATGATGAGCTGGGGCAAATGCTCACCGTGCTGAAACTGGAGACATCGATGTGCGAACTGGCCTACGCGCAACTCGATCCGGGACTCAACGAGCGGCTCAACAGCATGAAGCGCTTGATCGCGCAGTTGTTTCAGCTGGTGCGTGATGTGGCGACGGCCTTGCGCCCGCCGATTCTGGATGCCGGGATTGCCTCGGCCATCGAGTGGCAGGCTCGGCGTTTCGAGGCGCGCACACAGATACCATGTCTGGTGCAGGTGCCGGACAACCTGCCGGCGCTCAGCGATGCCAAGGCGGTGGGGCTGTTCCGGATTTTGCAGGAGGCGCTGACCAACGTGATGCGCCATGCTCAGGCGCATACGGTGGAGTTGACGCTGGAGCTTGCGGGCGATGAATTGTGTCTGACCGTCAGCGATGATGGCGTAGGATTTGTCGCCGCTGAAGGTCGGCCGACGTCGTTTGGCCTGGTCGGCATGCGTGAGCGGGTACTGATCATGGGCGGGCGACTGGAACTGGAGAGCGAGCCGGGGGAGGGCACCAGTCTTGAGGTGTGGGTGCCGGTGAGTGAGGTCTGAAGTTCTGTGTTGTGAGTGCGGACGCCTTCGCGAGCAGGCTCGCTCCCACAGGGAGAATGCATTCCAGGGTGGGAGCGAGCCTGCTCGCGAAATATTTTGGCTGAGGAGAAAAACTTGATCCGTGTACTGGTAGCCGAAGACCACACCATCGTCCGCGAGGGCATCAAGCAATTGATCGGCCTGGCCAAGGATCTGCAAGTCGTGGGGGAGGCGAGCAATGGCGAGCAACTGCTCGAAACCCTGCGCAGCGTGCCGTGCGAAGTGGTGCTGCTGGACATCTCCATGCCCGGCGTCAACGGCCTGGAAGCGATCCCGCGCATCCGTGCGCTGAACAATCCGCCGGCGATTCTGGTGCTGTCGATGCACGACGAAGCGCAAATGGCCGCGCGCGCCTTGAAGGTCGGCGCGGCCGGGTATGCGACCAAGGACAGCGATCCGGCGCTGCTGCTTACAGCAATCCGCAAAGTCGCCGCGGGCGGGCGCTACATTGACCCGGAACTGGCTGACCGAATGGTATTCGAAGTTGGCCTGACCGATACCCGGCCGCTGCATTCACTTTTGTCAGAACGCGAATTCTCGGTGTTCGAACGCCTGGCCCAAGGCGCGAACGTCAACGACATCGCCCTGCAACTGGCCCTGAGCAGCAAGACCATCAGCACGCACAAGGCGCGGCTGATGCAGAAGCTCAACATCACCTCGCTGGCGGAGCTGGTCAAATACGCGATGGAGCACAAACTCCTCTGAACCCGCCCCGCACCTGTAGGAGCTGTCGAAGGCTGCGATCTTTTGATCTTATAAACAGCAAGGTCAAAAGATCGTCCGATCGCGGCCCGAGCCTTCGGCAGCTCCTACATGAGACCGCGTTGGCATATCTGTTAGCGACAAACGCTTTTGCCCTTGCTCGCGGCTTGCAGCCCACCGCTCACCACTGCTTTATCCATTAGCGCCATCCTTGTAGGGCAATCCCTACACCCAACCTTCCATTGCGCTTAAGCGATTCTCTCCTGCGCCCCGATTTGCGTGGCCGCCGCCAGCCACTAGGCTTGATGAACAAGCAGTCATCAACAACAAAGGTGTGGGTATGAGCCAGGTCGATTCAAACGCAGGGGCCGGTGATGTGCTGGTCAGCTTTCGTGGTGTGCAGAAGAGCTACGACGGCGAGAACCTGATCGTCAAAGACCTCAACCTGGACATTCGCAAAGGCGAATTCCTCACATTGCTCGGGCCGTCCGGTTCCGGCAAGACTACCAGCCTGATGATGCTCGCCGGTTTCGAAACGCCGACCGCCGGCGAGATTCTGCTGGCCGGGCGTTCGATCAATAACGTGCCGCCGCACAAGCGTGACATCGGCATGGTGTTCCAGAACTACGCGCTGTTCCCGCACATGACTGTCGCGGAGAACCTTGCTTTCCCGTTGACCGTGCGCGGCTTGAACAAAAGCGACGTCAGCGAGCGGGTGAAGAAAGTCCTCAGCATGGTTCAGCTCGATGCCTTCGCTTCGCGCTATCCGGCGCAGTTGTCCGGTGGTCAGCAGCAACGTGTGGCACTGGCCCGCGCGCTGGTGTTCGAGCCGCAACTGGTGCTGATGGACGAACCGCTGGGCGCCCTCGACAAACAACTGCGTGAACACATGCAGATGGAGATCAAGCACCTGCACCAGCGCCTCGGCGTGACCGTGGTCTACGTAACCCACGATCAGGGTGAAGCGCTGACCATGTCGGACCGCGTGGCGGTATTCCATCAGGGCGAGATCCAGCAGATCGCGCCACCGCGCACCCTTTACGAAGAGCCGAAGAACACCTTTGTCGCCAACTTCATTGGTGAGAACAACCGCCTCAACGGCCGCCTGCTCAGCCAGAGCGGCGAGCGCTGCGTGGTCGAGTTGGGGCGTGGAGAGAAGGTCGAGGCGCTGGCCGTCAACGTTGGCCAGACCGGCGAACCGGTGACTCTGTCGATCCGTCCGGAGCGCGTCAGCCTCAACGGTTCGAGCGATCAATGCGTCAACCGCTTCTCAGGGAGGGTGGCGGAATTCATCTATCTGGGCGACCACGTCCGGGTGCGCCTGGAAGTCTGCGGCAAGACCGACTTCTTCGTGAAACAACCGATTGCCGAGCTCGATCCTGCGCTCGCTGTCGGCGACGTGGTACCGCTTGGCTGGCAGGTCGAGCACGTTCGTGCGCTCGATCCGCTTTTAGAGGCGCACTAAGCGCCCCGGCAATACCAACACCAACCCTGCACGTGGAGAGAACAATAAATGTTGAGATCCCTGAAGTTCACCGCCCTGACTCTGGGCCTGATGGGTGCGACCGGCGTAATGGCTGCCGGCCCGGACTTGACCGTGGTGTCGTTTGGCGGGGCGAACAAGGCGGCGCAAGTCAAAGCCTTCTATGCACCGTGGGAAGCGGCGGGTAACGGCAAGATCGTTGCCGGCGAATACAACGGCGAGATGGCCAAGGTCAAAGCCATGGTCGACACCAAGAGTGTGTCGTGGGATCTGGTCGAAGTTGAATCGCCAGAGCTGTCCCGGGGTTGCGACGAAGACATGTTCGAGCAACTCGACCCGGCCCTGTTCGGCAAGACCGAAGACTACGTCAAGGGCGCCATTCAGCCGTGCGGCGTAGGTTTCTTCGTCTGGTCGACCGTACTGGCGTACAACGCCGACAAGCTGAAAACCGCACCGACCAGTTGGGCGGATTTCTGGGACACCAAGAAATTCCCGGGCAAGCGCGGCCTGCGCAAAGGCGCCAAGTACACCCTCGAATTCGCTTTGATGGCCGACGGTGTTGCGCCGAAAGACGTCTACAAAGAGCTGGCGAGCAAGGGCGGCCAGGATCGCGCGTTCAAGAAACTCGATGAGCTCAAGCCAAGCATTCAGTGGTGGGAAGCCGGTGCACAACCGCCGCAATACCTCGCTTCCGGCGACGTGGTGATGAGTTCGGCCTACAACGGTCGTATTGCTGCGGTGCAGAAAGAATCCAACCTGAAAGTGGTGTGGAACGGCGGCATCTACGACTTCGACGCCTGGGCAATCCCGAAAGGCCTGGACGCCAAGCGCGCCGAAGCGGCGAAGAAATTCATCGCCTTCTCGGTGCAGCCGCAGCAGCAGAAGACCTACTCGGAAAACATCGCCTACGGCCCGGCCAACACCCAGGCCGTACCGTTGCTGGCCAAGGATGTCCTGAAAGACATGCCGACCACCCCGGAAAACATCGCCAACCAGGTGCAGATCGACGTCAGCTTCTGGGCTGATAACGGCGAGCAACTTGAACAGCGCTTCAATTCCTGGGCGGCGAAATAACCACTGTTTTACCTGTATGGAGGATGGCAAGGGGCTTTTGTGGCGAGGGGATTTATCCCCGTCGGGTTGCGAAGCAGCCCCAAAGCCATACCCGCTCGGTGGGTCAGATAAACCGCATTCTCAGGTTTTACGACTGCTGCGCAGCCGAACGGGGATAAATCCCCTCGCCACAAAGGTTCGCTGCCACAGGAAGGCTCGCTCCCACAGGTAGCAGTGTTTCAACGCAACAGAGGTGGTTCGCCACCTCTGTAACGATCAAAGATTTGCGGAGTACGTCATGGCCA